>NZ_JACJOV010000128.1:0-43139 GCF_014695745.1 Leptolyngbya sp. FACHB-671
TTGAGTAATTCTCCTTGCTCATTGATAACTAGATGCAGCTTGAAGCCAAAAAACCAATCGACCGAGGTTTTGCCTCGTGCTGCTAACGGTTTGAACACTTTGTGAGAAGCAATTCGACGGTTATGACAGACCTTGATACTGGTCGCATCGATGAAACTGAGTCCTGTACACGGACCAAAACACTGACGCAAATAGCCGCACCAGGGAATCAAAGCAGATGGCAAGGATTCTCTTGACCTGCCGCCTAAATTTGTGGGATGGGAATCGAAATTCGCTGGATCAGTTCGATACATACCGCACGTTGGAGTTTGCTTATCCAAATCAGATAGAGCAGTTTATTGAGCAATGGTTTGCGCCACGGGAAAAAGCTAATCTTGGTTTCGCTTAGCGTCCTAACGTATCTACGTAGGGCCATATCCCTCTTCCGTCACTCTCGCTGGAGAATAGCTGAAACGACACAAATTCGTTGATATTAGACCGGATGAATTCAGCTAAACCGTACATCAACAGCACGAGAATTTATCCTCCTCTCAGAGTG
The DNA here is from genome assembly GCF_014695745.1 of Leptolyngbya sp. FACHB-671. Classification (NCBI taxonomy): domain Bacteria; kingdom Bacillati; phylum Cyanobacteriota; class Cyanophyceae; order Leptolyngbyales; family Leptolyngbyaceae; genus Leptolyngbya; species Leptolyngbya sp. FACHB-671. Next base: position 539 of record NZ_JACJOV010000128.1, read on the forward strand.
ACAGAAGAGGGATACTCTAATCGGAGAAGCGAATTGAAACTGGAGGTTAGCAACGATTCGTGTAACAACAGAATTCAGGCATCTGGACTGTACACCTCAAAGGGAATGGAGAATGCTGCGAGTTCCTGGCTGCTGATATAACGTCCATTATCTTGAACAAGTTGGACTGAGCGGTTTGAACTGCTCTGAGTGAGGTCATTAATTAAAGTTTCGCTCAGTTGTAAAAAGGCATCATCGCTTTGTAGTGGGGTTCCACGCTGAATGCCTCGATTGGCTGCGAGTTGTCCGATCGCCTGTAATGCCTCGCGAATCGGGAGTAAGCTGGCTATCACCAAAATCTCATGTTTTCCAGTAGGTGGTGTCAGTCTCAAGTTGAAGCGATCGCCCCGATTTGGATCAGGTACCTGTAAAGTTTCACCACTTCTCACGGTTGCTGCTGTCTCTAGAGCATCGTAATCGGTAGGGAACAAACTCACGATTCTGCCATCCGGTTCTACCAGAAGAATACTTGTAAACAAGTCCTGACTAGTATTGTTTTTAACAACAATTTGAACGTAAGTTTCAACGGGCAAACGATTAGGATCTTCAGACACCAAAACAGGTTGTGATGGCATCGTGTTTGCTGCTGATATACCCCGCTGTCCTCGAATTTCGATTGGTGCCGCCGTTGCTCCAGCCGAACTACCTGCTGGTATCAGCGATGCTGTTACATCTAACTGAGATGACCCCGGATTTAGCAACAGCCGTAGCAGGCGTACCGCCAGCAAAACGCTAAATTTAGGACGCAGGCGGTCAATGGCAGCCTGGATTAGTTCTTCGGGCTGTCCAAAGGAATCATGCAGGATCTGTTGTCCAGGCAAAAAGATTCCGATACTGCCAACGGCTGGACGTTCGGCTTCTGGTAGAACCAAGAATGCCCAATACTCAGGAGTCATTCGCCCTATAATGTAGTCTATTTCCCCAGCTAAAACTGGCTTGACCTGCACACGCGGTATATCGACTAATTGCTGCTCTACAGCGCTGCGATCGCCGTCCAGCGAGGAGTCTAACCCCAGTTGCAAAGATAGGTTTTCTGGAATGCTGCGCTGGTCTTCCTGTAAAAATATAGGCTGATTTGAGGAAGGCAGGTTTCCCTCAATCCATTCTCCTTGGGCTACCAAGCCACTGCGCTCAAGGGTTTGTACTTGTCCCAACAGTTGACCCTGGGCATCAATAGCGCGAAAAACGGTGCGATCGTAGGATGCTAACTGCTCCGGATGCACTCCCCCTAACCAAAATCTAACTTGCTGATGGTTAACATCAGTGACAACCGCTTCAGCAGCCGGAGTTGATTTAGAAATGAAGTAAATTGGTGGTTGCTCTATTTGAGAAGGCACTTCGATTTCAAATTCGGGGCGTTGCAATCGTCCAGTATATTTCTCGGCAACGGTGCTAGCAGCTTGAGCAATCGTGTTAAACGCACGCTCAACAGAGTCATTATGGGCTTCTTGCCAAAGGGATTGAGTCATTAAATAGGTGAATGCACCTGCATGAAATTCACCAAAATTGACATCAGCCGCCACTTCTTCTTCTTTTGCAGAGGCAATCACTACGCCTTTTGCAATTCCAGCACAGCGCTGTGTGGCGAAAGCTTCTGGAGATAATCCAAGAGCCGATCGCCATTGTTCTTGATAACTTAGCTCCGTTTGATTGGGATAGATTTGGGGGTTGGTATCGGCTCCATCGCGCGATCGAATCGTCATAGTGCCACGTTTGCCGCCACCCGAATAGCAGCTATCCAGCACTACAGTCACATGTTCGGTTTGCAGCGCACTCATGAGTAAAAAGAGCGATCGCCCCATGATGTCTTGTACTTCACCGCCCTCAGTTCGATAGTTCTCTGGTAGTGGGCTATCAATCGGTACAAGGCTGCTATTCAGCGGGTTTTCACAAGGATTTGGATCAACGATACGAGAGCCATGTCCAGAGAAATGGAACACTACCACATCACCAGGTTTTGCCTGTTGAATTAAATGATCATTGAAGGCAGTGAGAATGCCTGTTCGAGTGGCTTGTTGATCGATCAACGTGACAATATCGCGGTGGTTAAACCCAAAACGATGCACCAGCAATTCTTCCTGCATCTGAATGTCGGTGACACAGCCATTCAGAGGACTCCACCCTGCCGCATCCTGAGAATAAGCATTAATTCCCACCAGCAGCGCTAATTTTCGGGAGGTAGGTTGTGCCAACACTTGAGCATAACGTCTACCTTGCCGCACAACATTTAAAGCATTCATCCCGACTGCTGCGAATGCCGATCCGGTAAGTTGCAGAAAACGACGACGGTTGAGGATAGCCATGAGTTTTGCTAGGTTGCATCCTAAATTATGAACCGACCTTTATTGTGCTTCGCCAATCAGGGTAAAGGCTGCCCAGTCTTTTGGGTCAGGGTGTTGCTGCATCGTGATTAACATGGCTTGTCGTAGTGCCTGCGCTTTGTCAGGATTCGCTTGTAACTGGCGGTAAAACTCGGTCATCAAATCAGCCGTTGGCGCATCCGGTACTGCCCACAGCGATACCACCACACTGGGAACTCCTGCACTGATGAGCGCACGCGATAATCCCACAACTCCATCTCCGGTAATCCGTCCTCTCCCTGTATCACAGGCACTTAATACAACGAGTTCTGCCTGCAAGTCCATCTCTAGAATCTCAGCAGAAGTGAGTAATCCATCGTCACTGCCATCAGGAGTGAGGGCGATCGCCCCTGGCACGTCCAGCACTCCAGAATCGGACGGAATACCATACTCCAGTAATCCATGAGTTGCGAGATGAATAATCTGGGCATCAGGCATTTGCTGCGTGACTGCCGTTTCGGTTGCTGCTTCACCTATAATCGCTTCCGTGTTGAGGAATTGGGCGATCGCTTCGGCTTCCCGTTCGGCTCCAGGTAAGGAAGCAAGTGGAACTTCGGTACTGGTTTGAGTATCCCAAATTTGAGGCATGACGGGGTTCCCCACGATTAAGGCATTCTCTGGCGATCGCTCGTGATTCTGCTGTTGTTGAGTTAGACCGAGAACTTGAATGGAAGGGGCGATCGAAATTGTGTGATTCTCAATCAGATAGTCTCCACTAGCATCTTGCAACGCAGCAAAAGGAACGAGAAATAAACCGCCTTGAGGAATGAAAACAATGCGATCGCTTTGATTCATAGGTAGTAGGTCTGCGATCGGTTCTATCAACAGTTGGTGTAGTTGTAGTAGGCTGTCAGATGCCAAGTCAGGATTATGCTCAAACTCAATATCGCGACTAGCAGAGCGATCCGCAGGGCGCACATTCGAGACTAAGTTTGAGATGGTAGTGCTATCACTCCGAAAAACAGGACTGCCACCAAAAGCTGTATCAATTGCACCAGTTAAGATCTGCTGGTTCTCTTCATTTAACTCCGTTGAACGAAAGCTGATTTCTCCAGTGGGACGAACTACCCATATGTAAATGGCTGGAGCAGCAATTTCTGCATTAATTACAGAATATTGTATTAGCGTGGCGTTTTGCTCTCTGGCAATTTGTTGAATATCGCTAATGGAGGGTGCAGGAAGGTTAGTCGTAACATCATCCTGCAATTGTTGGGAGAGCAGAGAGACAAACGGACGGGCACGACCACGCTCTGAGGTTTCTAGCGCTGCTTCAATTTTGTTCTGAGCAATCTGGATCTGTTGCAGAACCCCATAAAAAAGAACCTGCGTATCAAATAGTGAGATTTTATCCGTGTCTGTGAGATCTTGCTGCAACAATGCGTCTAAAACTGAAAGAGCATCTGAAAGAGCTATTTCAGCAGGTTCAAGCCGATTAGATAGAAAAAGTGACGCTCCAATGTTACTAAGGGTTATACCTTCTCCTGAGCGATCGCCGAGTTCCTGACGAATAGACAACGCCTGTTGGTAATAGTTCAAGGCTTGAATATGCTGCTCCTGGTCGGCGTAAGCTGTTCCCAAATTGTGGATAGCAGTTGCCTCAGCAAACCGATTGCCCAACTCTTGCGCAATAAACAATGCTTGCTGGAGATCATCTCTGGCTTCAGGATATTGCCTTAGCGCAAGATGAACATTCGCAATATTGTTGAGCGATCCTCCCTCCCCTGCGCGATCGCCTATGTCTCGTCGAATGGATAATGATTGCTCGTAGTAGTTCAACGCTTGTGAATATTGTCCCTGGTAATAATAAATTCCTCCAATATTGTTAAGGAGTCCTCCCTCTCCTGCGCGATCGCCGATCTGTTGAGTAATAGTTAGTGCTTGCTGATAGTAGTCTAATGCTTGGGAATGCTGACCTATATGGTTATAAACGAAACCAAGACCACCCAGGGCAAGTATTTCAACTGCCCGATTGCTTGTTTGTTGAGCGAGGGTTAAAGCTTGCCGCAAGGAGCTTAACGCTTGAGGATATTGCCCTAAATGGGTATACCCTTTTCCAATGTTACTGAGAACAAGCCCAGTTTGAGATGAGCTGCCTACTTCTTGCAAAAGTGTTAGTGCTTGTTGGAAATAAGTGAGTGCTTGAGCTGACTGCCCTAAAATGACATGGACTTCTCCAATATTGTTAAGTGTAAGCCCTTCTCCTAAACGATCCCCAATTTCTCGGCGATTCGCTAACGCTTGCTCAAGATAATGTAATGCTTGACTGTATTGACCTAGATTGGAATAAACAGCTCCAATGTTGTTGAAAATAAGTCCTTCGCCATCCTCATCGCCTTCTTCCTGAGCAATTGCTAATGCCTGTTGATGATGATTTAGGGCTTGACGGTATTGCCCACGACTACGGTGAATTTCTCCAATACTGCCAAGAATCCGAACTTCTTGCGCTCGATCGCTTGTCTGTTGAGCCAGGAACAACGCTTCTTGAGCATAGTTCAAAGACTGTGAATAGTCGCCCAGGTGATGGTAGATACCCACAAGGGTGATAAGAATATTTCCCTGTATAGACCGATCACCTAGTTCTTGAGCAATAGACAATGACTGTTGGTAGTAATCTAAGGCTTGGGTAGGTTGTCCGAGGTTACTATAAGCTAGTGCTATATAGGCGAGAGTGCGTCCTTCTCCTGCCTGGTCGCTCTCTTCTTGAGCAATAGACAGCGATTGCTGATAGTAATCTAAGGCGTTTGAGTAGTTTCCTAAGTTCAAGTGAGTTGACCCAAGCCCAGTGAGAGCAGACTTTTCGCCTGTGCGATCGCCAATGTCCTGATAAATCCCTAACGCTCGCTGTAGCGACTGCAACGCCGCTTGGAATTGGCTGGTTTGATATTGCTCATGTCCTCGTTGTAACAGAGCATCAGCTTCAGCCCTACGATCCTCGGTTGTCTGGGCAAGGACTTGAGGAGGAACAACCAAGATTGGAAAAAAGGCAAAAGGGAGGGAAAGCGAGTACGCAGAAAGTATGAGGGGCAGCAGTTGACGAGTGGCGATCGCTTTAGGCAGACTAATTGCGCGAAGGAGAATGAGCATAAATTGTCCTCTCATACAGTGCGGCACCAGAAGGCGACAGGATTTACTTCTCTCAGTTGAGTTGAGCAACAATCCGATCTATGGGAACAGCCAAATTGATAATAATTTCTCCCGATTCAGTATCTACAGCTTCTGCCGTATTGATTGCAACAATTTTTAGTTCGCCGTCCACCAGTCCAAGAATTGGGCCGCCCGATGAACCGCCAAATGTGTCACAGTTATGTAGCAAGACTTCTTCCATTTCATCGAGAATACTACAGCCGAACTGAGCACCCGCTGTTGCTCCTGGATTCTCATTGGGATAGTCACCTGAGTAACCGACAAAAATGAGTTGCTCTTGATACTCTGGGCTAGAGAGTGTGGAAATGGGTAAACTTGACCATCCTAACCAACCATACTTTTCACCAAACGGCTTATCAAGCTTGAGAAATGCCCAATCGTCAGGATGGGGGTGGCTAGGGCGATCGCTAAAATCCGTCCCGACGTAAACACCCTCGACATAGGCAACATCGGCAGCATCAGGAATCTGATTGTTAATCAGGTTGGGCATGAATCGGATTGCCTGACTGAGTTGCTGTGTGGTGATATCAACAACACAGTGAGCATTCGTTAACACAACATCACCACTGACTAGGGTTCCTGTGCAGATGTAGCTTTCTCCATTCACATCAATCCCTTCTATACGACCGATTGTAGACCAGGGATAGGCTTGGCTTAGCACTTCAATGCGATCGTCCGTTCCCAATACTCCTCTTCCTCCAGTTGGAGAATCAGGCTGGTTATCTAAATGAGCGGGAATGAAAGATTGAATATCAGGCGACAAGTTGAAACTTGCCAAATCAGAGATAGGCATAGATTGAGCAAGTTCTGTGTCTGGATGAGTTAAAAACCGGGCTGAAGCAGTAGAGCGATCGCTTGAGGTCAAATGAGGTGAAACAGCAGTTAAGGAAGTACTTGCTGCAAATAGAATAGCGAATTGTTTAAAGACTGCTTTTGTATTCATAAACCTAACTTGATGGAGTTAAAACGAGATTTGATAACAATCTACATTGAGCGAGTTCTTAGACCCAAGAACTCTCGAATTTGATAAGCGATTACCTCTGATAAAGCTACGCAATCATACCCATCTGATAAAGGAATAGCTCCAAAGTTTCCTATGATCAGCCAGAGTCGGGCTGATTCTAATGTGGCTCCATAAGCATAGAATGGACTTTTTCTCACCTCGACTGCCCGAACATTTTGAGATGGAAACTCCTCGATTTTGGCTTGAAATCCGTAATATTTGATAGTTACTTTTCGGAGAGTTTTGTTAAAACTGCAAATTCTAACTACATCACTTGCCCACAAATTTGTCAGTGCTAAAAGAAACCCAACTGCTAGTAAAACGAAACAGAGAGAACCCCACCACCCACTAGGAGAAGCAATTAATACGATGATGAGTAGAGGACCAGTAAACAAAAGAGAAATATTGCCAAACCAATAATTTATAGCTGAATTTTGAAGTGTTAGAACATTTTCAGATTGCTCTAGAATCCTCATTTCTTAATTTTCTCCTACTCGTAGTTGCGCTATCACAAACTTCTGTTCGCTTCTTAAAAGGTCTGATCGCCTTATTTAAAGCTGTTAACCTATAGTTCTGGTGTGAAGCAAGGTATGCAGTCATGAATAGCGCTATGATGACTTAATTACTCTATCTCCCCAATCAATGTGAAAGCTGCCCAATCCTTTGGGTCTGGATGTTGCTGCATGGTGATTAACATTGCCTGTCGTAATGCCTGCGCTTTGTCAGGGTTGGTTTCTAACCGATGATAAAACTCAGTCATCAACTCCGCTGTAGGAGCATCAGGCACAGCCCAGAGAGATACAATAACGCTAGGAACTCCGGCACTAATGAGCGCACGCGATAAACCAACGACACCATCTCCGGTAATTTGTCCTTGCCCGGTGTCACAAGCACTCAATACGACTAATTCTGCCTGCAAGTCCATTTCTAGAATTTCAGCGGAGGTCAACAAACCATCGTCATTGGCAGAAGGAGTGAGGGCGATCGCCCCCGGAACATCCAGCACTCCGGATTCAGAGGGAATGCCATACTCTAATAGCCCGTGTGTCGCCAGATGAATAATTTGAGCATTGGGCATTTGTTGAGTAATGGCTGTTTCTGTGGCGGCTGCACCTGTAATCGCTTCGGTGTTGAGGAATTGGGCGATCGCTTGTGCTTCTTGTTCGGCTCCTGGAAGTGGATTGAGTTGGATGTCAGTGCTGCTTTGAGTATCCCAAACAGTGGGCATCTCAGGATTGCCTACGACCAAGGCATTGTCCAACGACTGGTCAGGACTCGCTTGTTGACGAGTTAGATCGAGAATTTGAATCGAAGGGGCAATCGAGATTGTATGATTCTCAATCAAGTAATCTCCATTTGCGTCTTGCAGCGCTGCAAAGGGAACGAGAAATAAGCCGCCTTGGGGTATGAACACGATGCGATCGCTTTCATTCGTAGGAAGTAAGTCTGCGATCGGTTCTATCAGCAGTTGGTGCAGTTGTCTGAGGCTATCAGTTGCCAGACTGGGATTATATTCAAACTCGATATCGCGAGTAGCGGAACGACTGGTAGGACGCACATCTGAGACTAAGTTTGAGATGGTCGTACTATCGCTACGAAAGACGGCATTGCTATCAAAAGCAGTGGCGATCGCTCCAGACAAGGTTCGTTGATTTGCCTCATTCAGCTCGACGGAACGAAAGGCAATTTCTCCCGCAGGAGGAATCACCCAGATGTAAATAGCTGGAGTACCCACTGATGTGTTGATCACAGAATACTGTACCAACGTAGCATTTTGCGCTCTTGCGGTTTGTTGGATATCGCCAACGGAAGGAGCAGGCAGATTTGCGGTTGCTTCCGTTTGTTGAAACCGTTGAGAGAGCAGAGAAACGAAGGGACGAGCGCGACCGCGTTCTGAGGTTTCTAGAGCAGGTTCAATTTTGTTTTGAGCAATCTGCACTTGTTGTAGAACATCGTAGGCATCAACCTGCGTATCAAACAGCGAGATTTTATCTGCATCGCTAAGGTCTTGTTGCCGTAGCTCGTCTAGTACCGTGATCGCCTCTAAGAGTTCTGCTTCAGCCGATTGGGGTTGACCCAACTCAAAGAGACTTGCCCCAGTACTGCTGAGGATAGTCCCTTCCCCCGCCCGATCGCCCACTTCTCGTGCAATGGATAAGGCTTGCTGGTAAAACTCCAGCGCTTGGGGGTATTGTCCCTGATTGAAATAAACGCTACCAATATTGCCTAGGGTAGCCCCTGCTCCTGCCCGGTTGCCCACTGCTTGTGCAATGGACAAGGCTTGCTGGTAAAACTCCAGCGCTTGGGGGTATTGTCCCTGATTGGTGTAAACTAACCCAATATTATTGAGGGTATTCCCTTCCACAGCCGGGTTGCCCAATTCTCTTGCAATGGACAAGGATTGCTGCAAAGACTCCAGCGCTTGGGGGTATTGTCCCAGATAGAAGTAAACAGTTCCAATATTGCTGAGGATAATCCCTGCTCCTGCCGGGTTGCCCACTTCTCGTGTAATAGACAAGGCTTGCTGATAAGACTCTAACGCTTGGGGGTATTGTCCCAGATTGCGGTAAACAGTCCCAATATTATTGAGGACAGCCCCTGCTCCTGCCGGGTTGCCCACTTCTCGCATAATGGACAAGGCTTGCTGCCAAGACTCCAGCGCTTGGGGGTATTGTCCCAGATTGCGGTAAACAGTCCCAATATTATTGAGGACAGCCCCTTCCCCCACCCGATCGCCCACTTCTCGTGTAATGGACAAGGCTTGCTGATAAGACTCTAACGCTTGGGGGTATTGTCCCAGATTGCGGTAAACTTCCCCAATACCAGTGAGGGTATTCCCTTCCACAGCCCGATTACCCACTGCTCGTGCAATAGACAAGGCTTGCTGATAAGACTCCAACGCTTGGGGGTATTGTCCCTGATAGAGGTAAACACCCCCAATATTATTGAGGGCAGCCCCTTCCCCCACCCGATCACCCACTGCTTGTGCAATGGACAAGGCTTGCTGCAAAGACTCCAACGCTTGGGGGTATTGTCCCTGATGGAGGTAAACATTCCCAATACCAGAGAGGATAATCCCTTCTCCCACCCGATCGTTCACTGCTCGTGTAATAGACAAGGCTTGCCGCCAAGACTCTAGCGCTTGGGGGTATTGTCCCAGATCGAAGTAAACAGCCCCAATACCAGAGAGGGTATCCCCTTCTCCCACCCGATCGCCAATCTCTCGATAAATCTCCAATGCCTCCTGTAAAGATTGCAACGCTGCTTGAAGTTGGCTGGTTTGATACTGTCCCAATCCTTGTTGAGCTAAACGATTTGCTTCCGCTTGACGGTTATCTTGGGTTTGTGCCAACACCTGAATTGTCCGTCCAGGAACTATCCCAGTTGTGAGGCTGGTGGCAATTAAGGTAAGCAGGGCGATCGCGGTGGTAACGCTGAGTTTGGATAAGTTCATAACAACCGTTGAATATTTGTGTGACGACAAACGGACTGAAGCAGGCGATCGCCTCTAGTCTTCTTCACAGACTGCAGTGACGGTTTGATCAATCAGTTCACTCAATTCGCTCGATGGTCGTTCAACGGCAAGCACTTCTCGCCAAAAATCTGACCAGAGTTCCTGTTGAGCGAAGTGATAGGCACGTTCGATAGCGATCGCCTCATTCTGCTGCATTGATGGCAACTGTCGGGCAATCAGGTTCCGTTCTTGAGGGGGGATGACCTGGAACGAAATAATCCGCTGCGGTTCATTACCAAAATCCGAAGTGAAGATTAACCATTGATAAGTGATGTTTGGCTGTAGAGCTTCACCTATGTACGTTATGTGAGTTAAGCCCGTTGCGGCAGCATTCCAAATTTCGTTCTCGCTGTTGGCTCGTCTCACTGCAATTTTTTCAACGTCTCCATCCCAAACAAAAGTGGGGTGCTCGTTCCATACCACTGCGACTTCTGGTAGGGCAAATGGAGCGATTGGGCAGGGTTCATCGGGACCACGTCCACCGCCTCGACCATAGGGGGCAGGAGGGGTTCTGCGACCGTCACCCTCCCAAAAATCTGACCAGGCTTGGCGAAATGAGGCGTGAGCAGGTGGACTGACCAGCAGCCACGGCAAAGAGAGCGTGATGCTTAATACTGAAATGAGTAAAATACGGCGGAGGTAGAGTCGAAGTAGAGTGAGATGAATATAGCGCATCAGTGTTTCCTCATAACTTAGATTGGCAAGAGATTGTTGAGTTGAAATTGCCGCATAATCCTGTGATTCCACCTTGCCAGGGACTACCTGCTTGTTCTTAAAATTTCTGGTTAAGTTGACAGTATCTTCCACAGATATCTAGGGGAAAGCTTGGATCAATAGAGCCCAGTGAGATTTAGAACGTATCGAATTCCTCGCTAAAGGGATTTTTTGTTTGCGCCCTTGAACTCACTTCAAGGGCGCAAACTTGATATCACCATTAGTCCACAGCCGAACAAGGTTGCTCCTGCAAAACGATTGAGCCATTTGAGGACAGTGGGGTGAAATGGCGAACGTCCTACCCTAGCAGAATAATTCTTTAGCCTGGAACGTAATAGTTCACAAGTGCTGCAAAGCCCTAACCACCAGAGCATAGAGCCACTGAAAACACCCAGGCTCAACATTCCAACGTGAAACGGATAAGTGGTCGGTTTAATCCCTGCCAAAATGACAATGGAAAGAAAAATGGGAACCGGATCGGCTAGCGTCAAAGCCAACATGGAACCGTAGCGATTGAGCAGTTTTGTATTGTGTACAGAGGCAAGTTGAATAGCAGGCATCAGAGCAATTCTGCATCCGACTATGCATAACAACAGTCCTGCAAAGCCGCGTAACCAGTGATGATAATGCTCTAAAAGATGGGCCACCAAATCTGCTCCAGAGCTGGCGATCGCACTATAAAATGCGTCAACTGTTGCGATCCCCAAACCAGAAGTTACCCCACACAGCCATCCTTCTGCTAGCGTGCGCCGAACACACAAAATACTCAATCCAACAGACGGCGCAGCTGCTGCTAAGCCAACCATACATCCTCTGAAATAGCTTAGATTCATCATGACGATCTTCTTCACTTATCCAATTGCAAAAGGTAGCTTTAGTGGACTTGCTCATACTCAAGGCAGCATCTTTGATAGAAACTGCTGTAGTTCAAGCGCTCTACACAAAATCAATGCGTTTCCAGACTGTGAATAGAAGTATTGAAGGAATACCACTGGTAAGTGTGGAAGGAGGATAGGCAAGGAATTGCGGAATTGTTATGCCGTCTCTTATTGGTTAATTGCAGGTAGCTTCAAAATCTACGAAAACCGATCGCTATTTGAAGCGAATTTCTTCCGCCGAAATTGGCGCAATGTCTTTTAGAACAAGAACTGGCTGAAGTTTTTGAGCCGTATGAACTTGATTAGCCGTCCATTCATACTCTGTACCTTATGATCTTCTTTTTAGTTTGTCGGTCTGCAAAAGTCAGAAAAGGTCAGAAACATAATTCCTAGAAATGGAGTGATAGCTTGATATAGGGTTGTATCGCAAAGATCAGTCAATAGTAAGGTAGACAAACCGAACTCTGCCGACTCATTCTCATGATGTCTACTCCTGCTCGTGCCCACTTAGCCCATTGGGCACGAGTTTGTCCTGGAAATCATGAAAGTGCTGGCTAAGCGCTACACGGGGGCAATTGGACAGGGAAATAATTGGTTACGCAGTGTTTTGGTTCAAGCCGCCAATAGCCACATCCCGTTGCAAAACATCGTATTTGTCTGCTGTTTATCGTCACTTAGCTGCACGTCGAGGTCGTAAGCGAGCCATTATTGCGGTGGCTCATCGGATTCTTAATTGCTGTTTATCATATGCTCAGCAAGCAGCAACCCTTCCGTGATCTAGGGACAACTCATTTGGATGAGCATCACAAAGACCATTTGCTCAAGCGAATGTGTAACCGTATTCAGCAGTTAGGCTACAAGGTTAGTTTAGAACCTATCTCAAGCCTATCTTCTTAAGTCACAGCTATCTTTGAGTTTCAGGATAGAACCGGAGGAACTGCTCTTTCCATTCAACTTCACCTCCCTATTTCCGATTAAGTTTATTGTTTGTCTTTAGAGGATTTTTGCAACACAACCTTCTGAGAAACGACTAATTTACAGTCCCATGAGTTGAGCAAATAATCCTGCTTGATTTTCCAGCTCTGTAAAACTTCCTTGCTGAACAATCCGACCCGCTTGCAGCACATAAATACGATCGGCATTGCGAATGGTACTGAGGCGATGAGCAATCACCAATCGAGTCGCCTGCAATCGATCGAGACTGTCGCTGACGATCGCCTGAGTTTTATTATCTAAGGCACTGGTGGCTTCATCAAACAGCAAAATTCGCGGCTTGAGCGCTAATGCCCGCGCAATCAAGAGGCGCTGTCGTTGTCCGCCTGAAAGGTTGCCGCCTCCCTCGCTGATCACCGTATGCATTTGCATCGGCATTGCCGTGATGTCCTCCGCCAACCCAGCCATTTGTGCTGCTTCCCAGGCTTCATCTAAGCTAATGTGAGCACCGCTGGCAATGTTCTCAAAAATGGAAGCAGACAGAATGCGTCCGGACTGTAAAACCACGCCCATTTGACGGCGAACCGCATCGACATCCAGTCCTGCTAAATCTTGTCCATCATAGTAGACAGCACCCATTTCAGGCGTCTCGAAGCCTAGCAGGAGCCGAAGCAAGGTTGATTTGCCGCTACCAGAGCTTCCCACGAGGGCAACAAACTCTCCCGGTTCGGCATATAAGCTGACATCGTTTAAGGTAGAAGCACCCTCCTGACGGTAGCGGAAGCTGATTCGATCGACGATAATTCTGCCCTTTAATTGACCCGGATCGGCTTTGCTCAAATCAACTTCTGGGACAGTTGCCAGAATCGGCTGGGCCCGCTTCCACTGCGGAACGATTTGTAACGCGCCTGTCAGCGTATTGCTGAGGTCAGTAGCTCCTTTGATAAAGGTGCCAAATGCCGTGTTGAACGCTAGAAATGTACCGATCGACAATCCAACTGCTTCTGGTGCGGTCATCAACTGGATTGTGAACCAGAATAGTACAGCCGACGTTAAAGTTGGCATCACGGTATTGAATAAGGCAATTCCATCTTCGATATACTGCGTGCCTAAGTCGAGCTTAATTTGCCGATGGTAGGTTTTGCTCCAAAAAGCAAATGCTCGTGATTCTGCATTGGCAACGCGTAGTTTAGAAATGCCGTTAATGAGCTGAACGGTTTGTCCAAACAGGGCACCTCGCAATTCCAATAGAGGGCGAACTTTCCGAATCAACAAAACACTCGAAATGAAAGTCACTAAAATCACCACCGCTGCTACGACCACCGCAATCAGCGCTAGCTTGAAACTGTAGTAGAGCAACAACCCTAAGTTCAGGAGGGCAAATAAAGCGCTCGTCAGGTTGATTAAGGTTGTACCACCCAGTTGTCGCCGAATCTGGCTGACAGACATGACCCGCGACTGAAGATCACCGACCGTATATTGCCGAAAAAAGGAGACGGGTAAAGTGAGCAACCGATCCCATACGGCTGCTTGCGTCGCTGCATCAGAGGAAGTTTCTAAGCGCAGCAAGAATAGTCCTTGAGCTAACCGAAAGAGGGCAATGCCGATCGCCACGACAAACAATCCCAGTCCAACTTGCAGCAACAGTCCGCGATCGCCATCTGGAATGGCACTGTCAATCAAAATGCTCGTGGCATAAGGGGTGAGCATTCCCAGCAAGGTAACGGCAATTCCGGTCAGCAGAATCATCAGTAAGTCTTTGGCACGATTTTTGAGAGCAAATCGAAGCAAATCGATCGCTTTCAGTGCTCTATCCGGTAAGGGACGATAGAACATATAGGCGAACGGAACCACGGTTTGAGCCACATCAGCAGTGATGAGCGTTCGGCTATCGTGAATTGAATCGAAAAGTATATAGCGATCGGCAGCGTCAGGTAGAAGGGCAACGGGCTGTTGCGTTGCTTGAATGAACGCTAGGAGGGGACCACAATCCTGCTGCCACCAATTGTCTTGCAGCAACACCCGTCGCCCCCGAACTCTAGAAGCCCGCAGAATTGCCTCCAGGGGATCTCTGACTCGGCTCAAATCTACCGATTTGCCCAGTGGACGAATCGAAATCCCTGCTGCCTTGCCGACTGCTCCTGCCGCAACCAATAAGGGAATTCCTTCCCGCAAAAATTCTGGCTCTTGAGGTCTGAACGTGGACGCTAGTGCTTCTAATGCTGCTTCTGTCACCTGCTGATTGAGTTGCAGTTGCGCGGCTAATCGCTGTTCCTCTTCTCGTTGTTCTTCCTGTTCTCGTAAATATGTATACTGCAATAAATAGCAGTGGAACTGCGAAATTCCCTGAAGCAAGATGCTGACGTCCTGAAGAGCCGCGGTGGGTTGAGTCAGAATCTGGGCTGAACCTTTGGATTTAAGCCAGAGTGAACGGGTGAGGGGGACAATGCCCGTTGAGGGTGTGAGGGTGAATTCCTGAAACCCCATCCAATAGACGTCTCCTTGCTGAATTTGCACCCAAACAATTGGATCGGGGTCAGGCTGAAACAATTCTCCTTCGACCAGTGAAAAATGTGTTTTTCCTGCCACTTTCGCCTGAGCAAGTTTTGGTAGCTCGGACAGGACAGAATCCATATTTTGCAACCAGGCTTCTATCCAATGAATGATTCTGGCATCGGCAACGCACGCTTCAATGCAGTCCTGATCGAGCTTGAGTAGCGTTGCTTCCCCCATTGGCACCGCCAAAAGTTGACGGCTGACTTGAGCAGAACCCGTCAGCAAATTAAGTAGAGTCTGGTTGCCGCCAAACAGCGCTTCTCCTTGGTTCACATTGAAGAGATAGCGACGCGCACTTTCAATTCGATCGTGAGGGGTGATGGAAAAGATCTCAATACAGCCTGATTCAACGATCCAGACAGCATTGGAATCATTGAGAGGAATAGTTTGATTACCCCTAATAATATGTTGTGCTCCACATAGAGCAGGAGATTTAATGGCATTCAGCATGGCGTTTTTCCTCAAGCCTCAGCTTCACTGCGAATTAACGTTGAGTACACGCCTTCCGCATTCCATAAGCTCTGATGTGTTCCTCGCTGCACCACTTTGCCGCGCTCCAAAACAATAATTTCATCGCAATTGCGGATCGTACTTAGTCGATGCGCCACGATCAGACAGGTACATCCCCGCCGCCGCAAATTTTGGTCAATAATCCGCTCGGATTCGGTATCGAGTGCGCTGGTTGCCTCATCCATAATTAGAATCGAGGGATTTGTGACCAGCGATCGCGCAATTTCTAGCCGTTGCCGTTGACCACCACTCAAGTTGGTTGCCCCCTCCAGCAGCTCAGCATCATAACCACCAGTTAAAGAGAGAATGACGGAATGAATGGCAGCATCCTGGCAAGCTCTAATTAGATTTTTGTCAGGCACGGTTGCATCCCAAAGGGTTAAGTTCTCTCGCACCGTACCGCCAAATAACAAAATGTCTTGTTCCACCATTGCCACCGAATTTGCCAAGACAGGGCGGGCAATCTGGCTGCGGGGAAAGTGATCAAGATAGATTTCACCAGACCAAGGCTGATAAAGTCCGCTCACCAACTTAGCAACGGTAGACTTTCCAGAACCACTGCCCCCCACCAACGCCACCCGTTGCCCAGGTTTTATTGACAAACTCAAGTTCTCAATTAGAGGAAGCGCTAAACGACTGTAGCCAAAGGTGACATTCTGCAATTCAACATAACCCTGCAACTTTGAGCGTAAAGACGCGAACTGCAATCCGGTCTTTGTGAGACTATTCTCTTCATTAACGTTATTCTCTGTTGCTGTATATTCCGGTTCCATTTGCACGTTCGTCTGAATGACTTGCGGATCGATCGGATTTCGCAACACATCATCCAGCCGGATCAAGTTGCCCTCCAGTTCTTGCAGGGTGCTACCAAAGTTCACCAAGTTATTCACAGGCATCAGAAAGCTTTGCATCAGTCCTTGAAACGCGACCAGCATCCCAATCGTGAGGTGTCCACCCATAACTCGAAAGCCTCCAATAACTAGCAATAGCATTGCGGAGAGCGCAGAGAGAAAAGTAGGTAAAACCGAGAAAGCTTGGTTCGTCACGCCCAACGCTTGCTGCGAATTGATTGCCTTTGTGTAATAGCCTGCCCAACGTGTAAAGAAATCTGACTCTAAGCCAGATGCCTTCAAGGTCTCAATACTTTGCAATGCTGCGATCGATATTCCTGCCGCTTTACCGTGTTCCTGAATCAACCGCTGATTTGTGTCAATGCGTTTGCGAGAGAGCCGCTGTAGCATGATTATATTGATCACCGCAAAGCTGACCACCAGCAGCGTCAACAGCCAGTCATACTGCACCATGATCAGTGCGTAAAAAATGACCATTACAGCGTCAATTGCAGTAGTTGCTAAGCGTCCTGATAGAACATCTGCAACTTGGTCATTCAGGCTGGTGCGATTACTAATTTCCCCAGCAAATCGTTGGGCATAGAAACCGATGGGTAGCCGCAAGATATGCCAGAGAAATTTGCTCGACATACTAATCGATAGTTTAATTTTCAGACGGCGGAGATATCTTAATCGCAACAGAGTTAACATTCCTTGAACCACAGCGGTAAATACCATCCCGATTATTAAAGGACGCAACCACTGCTGGCGACCTTGCACTAAAATTTCATCGACAAAGACTTGACTGAACACCGGGATTGCCATGCCTGTAAGCGTCAAGAGAAATCCTGCTGCAATGCAGTAAACGACTGCTCCAATTGCGCCTCCGAGACGCTCTCGCAGGGCTGCTACCAGACTTGGCTTTTGACCGCCTTTCGTAAAGTTAGGCCCCAGCTTTAGTAACAGGACAACTCCCGTATAGCTGTCATCAAATTCCTGCCAAGATACTGAGCGCGGCCCGGTTGCCGGATCATTTAAGTAAACCCGCTGTTTGCTATATCCCTCAACCACTAGAAAATGATTGAAGTTCCAAAAGACAATGTAAGGCGGTTGGAGCGCTGTTAACTGATCAACCTCCAGTTTTAGCCCCTTCCCTTCAAGCCCATAAATTTTCGCTGCGTTGAGAATGTTGGACGCTTTGCTGCCGTCACGAGAAACTCCACACTCTCGTCGCAGTTCAGGCAGAGGCACAATGCGACTGTAATAACTTAAAATAATCCCCAAAGCTGCCGCGCCACACTCTACTGCCTCCATTTGCAGTAGAGTTGGCGTCTTAACGCGAACGCCCGTATCTCCCAATCTGGTTTTTAGACAAGGCAACGGATTAAAGCGTTTGGCTTGTATTCTGGCTTGGGCTTGAACCTGTGCCACCCAGGACAAATTAGTAAACACCAGTAGCAGACCTCAAGATCGGTAGAACAAAGGTAATTGGAGCGCGTTCTTCTACTTTGACGCGAACGGTTGTGGTGGTGCCTGAAGAAATTTGCGTTTCCGGTCCTTTGGAAGAAGACCATTGGTAACCGCTAAAGGTGGTAATGTCTGGCGTCAGCGTACTTGAGACTTGAATCAGACTGGATTGATCAGCAGTTAACCCTTCGACAACTTCCGCATTACCGATGACTGCCGCCGCTCCCTCGCGCGTAATTGGAAACGATGAAACGGCTGTCACAGAACCGATGATGCCGCCAAAGCGCTCGCGCTTAACGATTTGAGGGGTAATCTGGATTACCATTCCTTCTTGTACCTTCTTGCCATCTTCAACGCTGAAGTAGGTAATGCTCTCTAATGCTTCAGAGCTATCTTCTTCCGCTAAATTAGCAATCCGGCTGCCAGCGCTAATGACCTGATTTTGAGTCACCGCAATTTCTAGCACCCGTCCGTCCTGTTGGCTGATAATTTGTCCGTTGTTGCTCAGTTGCAGCGTCAGTTGATCAATTTCTCTTTGCGTTTCCTGCATTTCTTTTTTTCGAGCCGTTGAAGCTTCTAACTCCTGTCGATTTTGCTCGGCAGTTTGGCTATTTAACTCTTGTAATTGAGCCTGTAAATCTGTAATCGTTTGCAAATTTTTGAGATACTGCTGTTCGGCGTCCAACAATACATCATTCGCAATCAGTCTTTGAGCATATAACCGTTTACGAACTTGCAAGCGTTCCTGATAGGTTGCAGTTAAGTTTTGCTCGTGTTGGAGGCTCTGCTCAAGGAATTGACGCTGTTGCTCAGTAGCTCGGTTTTTCTCGGCAATGCTTGTGTTTTGCAGTGAACTAACCTGTTGATCCTGGCTTTGAAGTTGTGTTAGTTTGGCTTGTTGCTGGTCAAGCTGCTCGCGGAGTTCAGTCTGATCGATGATACCGATCACCTGTCCGTCTTTGACAACATCACCTACTTTGATCTTAAGTTCAATAATCTGTCCGGCACTTTTTGATTGCAGCGGGACGACATTACCCGGAAAAACTAGAATCCCTCGTCCTTCAACCGTGATTGGAATGCGTCCAATAATGCTCCAGAGCAAGGCGATAAAGACTAAGGAACCCAAAGTGGCTAAAGGTATCCAACTTCTGGGATTGACCACCTGCATGAGTTGATCAAGCTGTTCTGGAGACGATAAACGCTCTAATGATTTTTGGCGGAATAGGTTTTGCTTCTGGGCGATCATCTGACTCTTCTATCTTTTCAAGAATAAAGTGAGAGTAGAAGTATCACTGGGAAAAATAACACTACTCCCACCAAATGAGGAACATGAGTTGATTTTTTCAAGAGTTCACAACGTTCTGTTTTGTTTCTCCCTAGGTTGCATCGCCATCAAAAAGTGAGCGCAACATAATTCAGAGCTGGAACCAATTTGCTGGAACTAAAAATAAACATTGAAGGAACGAAGGCGGATTAAGTTAAGATCCTCACGCACCCCTTCATCTAGCGGATTCGGAGGAGGACATCCTCCTGCAATACTCGCTAGTTTCTCAATATTCAGTTCGCTAACATCTTGAAATTCAAAAATTGACAAAGTTTTCTCGTTAACGCTTTCCATTTCTCTTTCTCCTGTTAGGTTGATTGCAGGTTTCTTGAGTTGCCCAGGAACTTTTTCTGTGCAATCGTCTGGCTCTTCCATTGTTTCAAGAATGAAGCGGGAGTAGAGTCTTGCTTAGAGCAATTACAACACTCCCACTTAATCAGGGATTATTTAAGAGTTTCGGCTCAAATTCTTCTAGATTTTCAGAAGATTTTCCCCGTGAAATCATCCACAGTTGTTTATTGTCACATTGCCATTGTTTACTGTCACATTTTCAACGTTAGTATGATTTTCGTTAGGTTCATCAGATCCTCCGAACAGCCAATCTACTGCAAAACCGATGGCACCCCACACACCTCCAGTAACTGCCTCTAGTTCCTCAGCATTCAGTTCATTGACATCTTGAAACTCAGAAGTTGACAAGCTGATCTCGTTAACGCTTTCCATTTCTCTTTCTCCTGTTTAGATTAATTACAGGTTTCTTGAGTTGTATAGAAGTTTTCTATGTCTCAATTTCCCTGCGTTAAATACAACTATAGAAGGCAAAAAGATTGACGACAATGCATAATATTTAGATGGTTAGAATGTTTTTAATTTTTATTTGATATTCATGCAGGAACAGACTCAATACAAATCACAAAACCACCCATAAATGAATTTATGGGTGGTTTAAACTAGTTAAAAAAGATGCAAAATATAGTTAGATCTAAAATTTTACTGAACAATTAAGCATTCAGTTGAATCCAGTTTCAGTCAAAATTCTACTGCTGACTAAACATACTAGAAAGGGTTTCATTAAAGAACCTGACAATGACAATGCACAATCTTTAGTTAATTACTAAATTTGGTATTTTTTATGCTTTGCCGCTTTAATTGATCTTCGTCTAGTTGCGTTGACAACTAGCATCATCAACGCAAGAACAGCAGCATAATCCATCGATAAAACCAAAGCGCAAAGTTGATATCTTGACTTAACTGGAATTGCGCTGTGATTCTCTCCAAATTTGAGGAGTTGTACCGTAGCGGTGTCGGAATTGGCGAAAGAAATAGTTGATATGTTGATAGCCGACTGTTTCCGCGATCTGGCTCACGGTCTGGTTTGTTTCCAGCAGTAAACGGCTAGCCTGAGTCAGTCGATGTTCAATAATCCACTGATTTACCGTCTGTCCGGTTTCACGCCGCACTAAATCTGTTAAATAAGCTGGGGAATAGCCAACTGCTTTCGCTACATCACAGAGGCTAATCGACTGATGGTAATGCGCGGCGATGAATTGAAGAACGGCTTTGACATGAGTGTATGAACCAAATTGCTTTTTCATGCTCAAATAAATGAGAAGTGCAAGTATCCGTGCCGAGCGATCGTTTCAGAGAGCAACACCTTTTTCTTTTGAGTGTGAAACGCCTGTTGTGACAGCAGAACGGCTCTCATGAAGTTCATGAGATTTGGCAGTTTGTTGAGATACATCTGCTAAGCAGCGTTGCCCTTATCGAAAGAAGTTGAGCGTGAAATTGTACCGAGACTCTCTGGTACGGTGCTCTACTTTAAGATAAAAAGTAGCGGGGAATTGGTTTGGATTCGTAAGACGGTTGTGTCGCAAAAATCAAATCTCTCGAACCCCTATTTGTAGTGTTGTAATTGGTGTACATCAATTCTACGCATAGCGCTTTTGGAATTTTTGCGACACAACTCTTTAAGCTGGACTACGATATGAGTTTAGACAAAGGCAAAGTTCTTGCTAAAGCTCACATTGGTCGAATCTTGGATTACTCCAATTAAATCATTGCCTACATAAATGCCAGTGTCTTTTGCTGAGGAACCTAACAAGTTTTTGTTTTTAACTAATTCGTAGCTGCTAGAGCTTCCGTAAGCTCGAATACGGTCAACTGCAGTCCAGTCTGTGATTAAGGCGTAGGAAGCATCCTTACCATTTGCGGTACGTCCTCTCAAATAAAACATCCCAGTTGAATCTCCCAGCATAAAGGTGTCAGAACCCGTTCCACCCGCCAAAACGTCAATTTCTCGACTGTATCCCCCCGAGAAGCCGCGCAAGGTGTCTCTGCCTGAACCCCCAACCAACCTATCGCTGCCTGAATCGCCAACTAAGAAATCATTGCCTGCTCTGCCTAATAACGTATCATTGCCTGACCCCCCATACAGCCTGTCATTGTAGCTGCCACCCCAGATCCGATCTTTGCCTGCAAATCCTTCTGCAATTAGGTTGTCGGAACCTCTATAGGCAAAAGAATTGTTACCATTGTTGCCGTAGTAAAGAAAAGTCATGTTGATCTCCGAGTAGATTGAGATAGATCAAATAAGTTGCCAGCACTGCAAAATTCGTAGGTTAGTCATTTAACCTAGACATTGCTGTAGAAATGTCTGAAGTTGCAAAAAGCTGCTTGCTCAAGATGAGTGAAGATAACTGAGATGAATTTGCTCTGTTTGGTTATCCACAACGTGACTTAGTTCTGGCGATTGCAGACGTATGCAAAAAGATGAGGTTGTATAACCTGACGTTGCTGATCAAATGTATGAAGTGTAGGCGCGTTCTGTGAAATGCCTTAAAGGCTGCACATCTATAAGTTATGTTTGCACTTAGCAATGCTTATAACCTTTACCTGGGCTAGGAAGCAGAGTAAAGTGCATAGGTGCGCTCGGTTCAGACCTATGTAACGTCGAACGTGATGGTTGTCTGAAATGATGAGAGAAATATTGCTACGAACTGTACCCAATCCAGTTGATCGCCAGCCAGGAGAAAAGCTATGGGAACGGCGTTGAGATACTGGAGGTTAGTAACAATCAGAGCAGATGGGAAGCGGAGACAGCAGGAGATCCCAAATCTCAAAACTTTTTGGCAGCAGCAATTTCCAAATTCTGTTGACTCAGAGCGTGTTCCCGATCTAATCATTCAACGTCAACTTGTTCAAATCTGGCAAGCTAACCCCACTTCGCAAGCAGATCCCTTGCAAGAAAACACCTCGTTTCTAGCAGAGTGCTGCTTACGCTGCTTCATCTCAAATCAGATTGAAAGCACCTGCTGGCAATTAGAAGAGCAGTTTGGAGCATTGCACGGAATACAGGCGATCGCCCTGTTTCCCCTGGTGCTGACTGATTTGGTTCCCCTTTCCCTGATTCGCCAACTGGCTGAACCTACTTCGCCCTATCGATCGCTAGCAACAGAGATTCTACAAGCCTTTGATCCGACTCAAAGTAATCTGAGTACCTGGACAAATCGCCTGGTGCGATCGCATCCAGACCTGAAAGCTTTTCTGCTAGAACATGGACTGTATTTAGTTAGTGATTGGGCACTGCTCAACGACACTTCCCCCGCTCAGGTGCAGCGCATTCTGTTAGAGTTTTGTGGACTGAGCGAACTCGAAATCAAGCAGGCAGTCCAATTGCTGCAAAGCTACCATACTGTTTATCAGCGCGATCGCTTGCAGCAGCGCCGAGCAGGAGCAAGAGGAGCTTGCGCCGAACCAACTCCCAATCAGTTGATGCAAATTGCTCAAAGGATGCCCTTGACGGGCGATCGCGCCTTTTCCCCTGAACAGATCAAACAAAATCTACAAACACTAGTGCAGCATCTACGAGAGTATCGAGTAGCGGTCAGGAGTAAGAAATTACCGACTCGATCAATTGATGATGCCAACAATCCGATTTCTATTGGAGAAATTCCGATTCCGAGTTCTGAGTCGGACTCCTCTGCGGAATTTCTCGTAACCTATCGTCAAACATTATTGGGTTGTCTGGATCTCGCCATTGCTGAAGTCGTTGACAGTCGTCTGACTCACCACCAACGTAAGAACCCCCCAACCGATCAGCGTTTCCTTACAGCACTGCATCTGTTTCACTGTCGGGGAAAAGCGATGAGTGATATTGCAGCTGCAATTGGTTTACACAAGCAATATGAAGTGTCTCGTTTGCTCAAACTTAGAGAACTCCGTGCAGATGTGCGACAGAACTGGTTACTCAAGTTGCGTGACCAAGTGCGCGATTTGGCTCAAACCTATGTTGACTCCGCACGGTTACAGCAAGTCGATCAGCAATTAGAAACCGTTCTCGAAGAGCAGGTGAGCAGCTTAATCGAGGAAGCAGAAGCAGAAGCGAGCGTTGGCAATCGTTCTCTTAAGAGCCAATTTGCTCGTAGGTTATGTTCCAATTTAGACAAACGAGGTATATAAGGATGCCCCACACTATGATGACGAATGATCCCTCTCACGATTCCTTTGATGACCCACTTCCTGAAACTCTTTATGTAGATGCGCTGCCACCAGAGTCAATTAGCCTAACACGCGCTCAAATTCAGCACGCTACTCAACTGAGTCAGCGTTGCCCAGACCCCGATCACCAGTGGCAAGCTTATCTTGCGGCACTCGCTCAGATTGGTTTTGAGCAATGGCTACAGGAGCGATCGCCCGATCTTGCTGCTAGAGTAACTCCCAAGCCATTACCAGAGGTAACATTGCCCATTCCGATCGCTCTGCTGCAAGTCGGCGACTACACTCTGTGTCTACTCACCATTAGTAGTGTGATGGACGATCGCATTCCGATTCCGATCGCAGTCGTGAATGAACCTGACTATATTCCACACTTTTATGTGTTGATCGAAGTATGGGAAGAGCAAGACTATGTAAACATTTATGGTTATCTACGCCGCGATCGCCTGATGCAGCAAGCTGCCTTACTTTCAACGGGAGCGATCGCCAATGCCCAGTTATCTCTGGATTGGTTTGACTCCAATGTAGATACTTTATTACTTTACTTACGCTGTCTGAATCCTGACGCTATCTTGTCTAGTGCTACCTTGCATACCATCACCCAAGACCCAGCAACTCACAAACACTCGTCTGAGTTAGTTTCTCACTTCTCTACGCCTTTCCTTTCTGGAATCAATGTAGGATGTTGGCTGCGCGATCGCCTGGATGAAGTTGCCCAAGAACTATCCTGGGTACTGTTGCCACCCTTAGCCGTCACATTTCGTGAAATACACCCTCCCACCGAACAGTTTGATCAAGTAACGATGGCATTACTCAAACAAGGTATTGTCATTCCGTCTCAAGCTAGAGGTGCCTATCAAAATTTGGCGGGGGAAAACATAGCATTGCGTTTATACGCCCTCACCTGGCAAGAAAACCAATCGACTAAGGTGCCAGAATGGTCATTACTGTTGATTTTAGGGGCACAACCTGGTGATGAGTTGCCCGTTGGGACAAGGTTAATTGTGGAGGATGATCTGCAACTGTTGGATGAGCAAATTCTGAGGGAAAAGCAACCGGAGGCATTCCTGTTTACACGAGTGATTGGAACGTGGAATGAGCAGTTTCGGGTAGCGATCGCCTTTAGTAATGGTGAGATTGTCCGCTTACCCCCTTTCCGATTTCAGCCCGACGCTTGACCGTAATGAACTTTGATCATGGCTTCTGCATCTCAATTTCATCTCAAGATTCAGCGCATCGAACAGACTTGTCTGTTTGAGTTGACCTGGAAACAAGGACTGCGGCTTGCGGCAACGATGAACTATCCTGCCGAATTATCTCACTTGTTTCAAGAATGGCAGCGACTCTATATTGAGTTTTATAACAAACCAGATATTTCCCTGGCAGAACCCTCTCCCGAAACACCCTTGAGAGGAAGGGTCGCAGAGCGTGGAGTGATCACGTCTCAAACCGACTGGCACGCTCAGTTAGTGCAGGCAGAAGCAAAGCTGCTCTATGAATTTCATCGCTGGTTGCGACGAGAGGAACTGTATGAGATGCGGACGAAAATGGCGGAAGCCAGTCGCAAGCTGGAGCAGCCCAACCAACTCATTGATTTGTTCCTAACCTGTACCCCAATCGACCTGGCGCGGCTTCCCTGGGAGGCGTGGGAGTTGAGTACAGAGTGTAAAGTTCGCATTGCTCGAACGCCAGCCACAATTCAAGCAGAACCCGTTCGGCGTGATCGCACTCGTCGAACCCGCCCACGAATCTTGGCAATCATTGGTGGGTTTGAGTTTCAGGCAGACCGAGCTGCGGTGCGATCGCTCTCTCGTCTAGCGGAGGTGCAGTTTGTCGGATGGCAGCCTGGACAATCTATTGAGCAGGTCAAAACTCAAATCACTCAAGCGATTGCAGATGATCGGGGTTGGGATGTCTTATTTTTTGGCGGACATAGTAATGAAACTCAAATTACAGGAGGTGAATTAGCGATCGCACCTCACACCTCTATCCAGATTCAGGAAATTGCGCCCCAGTTGGCAATCGCCCAAGCTAAAGGACTCCAGTTTGCGTTGTTTAATTCGTGCAAAGGGCTGCAAATCGCCGAATCGTTGATTGAGTTGGGTTTGAGTCAGGTTGCGGTGATGCGAGAACCGATTCATAACCGAGTGGCACAGGAGTTTTTAGTTCAATTCTTTCAAGGACTGGCGGCTCACAAAGATGTGCATGTCTCTCTAATTGAAGCGTGTCAGTGGTTGGAGGTAGAAAAATCTTTGACTTATCCTTCTGCTTTTCTAGTGCCTTCCCTGTTTCGCCATCCAGAGTCACCTTTGTTTTGTATTGAGCGATCGGGCTGGAAAGAGCGGTGGATGTTGTGGCGACCCACTCGTTATGAGGCGATCGGATTAACGCTGTTCATGGTGCTGGGTTTGTCCCTGCCGGTTCAAAATTGGCTTCTACAGCGTCGAGTTTTGGTGCAAACCTTTTACAGGCAATTGTTACAGCCCGCAGTTGTCAATACACCACCCGTTTTGCTAGTGCAAATTGATGATGAGTCAATCCAAAAAGCAGGCGTTGCAGACCATCGCCCTATGGATCGAGCCTATCTAGCTCAATTAGTCGATCGCCTAACGGCACTGGGTGCAAACGTAATTGGGGTCGATTACTTGTTGGATTATCCACAACCTGCTAACGATCAACGGTTAACCGCCAGCATTCAGCGATCGCTGCAACAAGGCACAACCTTTGTCTTTGCCACCGCACAAGACAACAACGGTAACTGGATCAGGTTGATTGAAGGCATTGAACAGTTTGAAAGTTTGAAAGGCGACATCGGATATTGGGGAACTGGAAATTATGCAGTTTTGTTGTCTTCTGACCAACCCCACTTACCATTCTTCTACGGGTTAGCAAGATTACATCAAGAGAGAGTCGATCCAGCATTATCCACACTATCGGGTCAATCATCCTTAAATTCCAACTTATGTTCTTTAAGTTCAAGGATGTGTGCCAAAAGAATTACCTATTTCTCCTACATGATTAATCAGCTTTGGTTACATCCTGTTGTTGATTATTCCACTCCTCCTGATCAAGTTTATCAACGTATCTCAGCCTGGGCTGTGTTGCAACCTTCTATTCCACTGACTCATCTCTCTGAGCAAGTTGTGATCATTGCACCCGGTGGATATGCTGATGCGGGTATTAAACCCGGAGAAGATAACTTTACGCCACCCACCGCAATGCAGTATTGGTATGACTTGGAAAATCCCACCAATCCTGCTCGACTAATGACGGGAGGGGAACTGCACGCTTATCTAATTCACCATGCGCTTAACCAGCGGTTTGTAGTTCCCATCCCCGATGTATGGATGATGGGACTGGTGGCGATCGCCGCAAAAGGAATAACACTACTCATACAGTCCCCAAAAGCGCCACGGCAACGCCAGCGATTAGGAATATGGTTTGCTGGCAGTACAGTGCTGTATGCCGTTATCAGTTTGCAGCTTTATGCTTCGTCGCTAGCAGTGCTGCTGCCGATCGCCCTTCCCAGTGGTGTGCTGTGGATGTATGTCTTGCCCCTGTTGATCAAACGCAGAATTTAAGTTGTGAGGAAATGCTGATGCGTTATATTCATCTCACTCTCGCTCAACCCTACCTACGTCGTATTCTACTCATTCCAGGATTAAGCATCGTTCTGTTTGTGTCGGGGTTGCTGGTCATTTCACCTGCCCAAGCCTCATTTCGCCAAGCCTGGTCAGACTTTTGGGAGGGTAACGGTCGCAGAACCCCTCCTGTCCCCTATGGTCGAGGTGGTGGACGCGACCCCCATGAACCTTGCCCGATCGCTCCGTTCGCCCTACCAGAAGTCGCAATGGTGTGGAGCGATCGCCCCACTTTTGTTTGGGATGGAGAAGTTGAAAAAATTGCCGTGAGACGAGCCAACAGCGATAACGAAATTTGGAATGCTGCGGCAACTGGCTTAACTCACGTGACATACACGGGTGAAGCCTTACAGCCCAACATCACTTATCAATGGCTAATCTTCACTTCGGATTTTGGCAATCAACCGCAGCGGATTATTTCGTTCCAGGTAATTCCCTCTCAGGAACGGAATCTGCTTGCCCAACAGTTGCCGGAAATGCAGCAGGATGAGGCGATCGCCATTGAACGGGCTTATCACTTCGCCCAACAGGAACTCTGGTCTGACTTTTGGCGAGAAGTGCTTGCCGTTGAACAACCATCAAGCAAATTAAGTGAACTGATTGACCAAACCGTCACCGCAGTCTGCGAAGAGAACTAGAGGCGATCGCCTGCTTCAGTCCGTTTGTCGTTACACTAGGATTCAACGGTTGTTATGAACTTATCCAGATTTAGCACTATTACCGCGATCGCCCTGCTCACACTCATTTCTTCCAGCATTACCACTGGGATGCTCCCTGGGCGATCGATTCAAGTATTGGCACAAACCCAAGATAACCGTCAAGCGGAAGCAGATCGTTTAGCTCAACAAGCATGGGAACAGTATCAAACCAGCCAATTCCAGGCGGCGTTGCAGTCTTGGCAGCAGGCATTGGAGATTTATCGGGAGATTGGCGATCGGACTGGGGAAGGCATCATCCTCAATAATATTGGGGGTGTTTACGCCAATCAGGGACAATACCCACAAGCATTGGAGTTTTACCAACAAGCTTTGTCCATTGCACAAGCAGTAGGCGATCGAGCTGGGGAAGGAACTACCCTTAACGGCATTGGGAGAGTTTACCTCGATCAAGGACAATACCCACAAGCATTGGAGTTTTACCAACAAGCCTTGTCCATTGCACGAGCAATTGGCGATCGGGCTGGGGAAGGAACTACCCTTAACGGCATTGGGGGTGTTTACCTCTATCAAGGACAATACCCACAAGCATTGGAGTCTTTCCAACAAGCCTTGTCCATTGCACGAGCAATTGGCGATCCGGCTGGGGAAGGGGCTACTCTTAATAATATTGGGAGAGTTTACCTCTATCAAGGACAATACCCACAAGCATTGGAGTCTCTCCAACAAGCCTTGTCCATTGCACGAGCAATTGGCGATCGGGCTGGGGAAGGAACTACCCTCAACGGCATTGGGAGAGTTTACCTCTATCAAGGACAATACCCACAAGCATTGGAGTCTTTCCAACAAGCCTTGTCCATTGCACGAGAGGTGGACAACCGGGCTGGGGAAGGAAATATTCTCGACAATATGGGAAAAGTTTACTTCTATCAAGGACAATACCCACAAGCATTGGAGTCTTTCCAACAAGCCTTGTCCATTGCACGAGCAATTGGCGATTGGGCTGGGGAAGGAACTACCCTCAATAATATTGGGAATGTTTACCTCTATCAAGGACAATACCCACAAGCATTGGGGTTTTATCAACAAGCTCTGTCCATTGCACGAGAAGTGGGCAATCGGGCTGAAGAAGGAACTACCCTTAATAATATTGGGGAAGTTTACCGCAATCTGGGACAATACCCACAAGCATTGGAGTCTCTCCAACAAGCTCTGTTCATTGTGCGAGAAGTGGGCGATCGGGCTGGGGAGGGAACTACCTTCAGTAATATTGGGAATGTTTACCTCTATCAAGGACAATACCCACAAGCATTGGAGTCTCTCCAACAAGCTCTGTTCATTGTGCGAGAAGTGGGCGATCGGGCTGGAGAAGGGACTATCCTCAACAATATTGGGAATGTTTACCTCTATCAAGGACAATACTCACAAGCATTGGGGTCTTATCAACAAGCCTTGTCCATTGCACGAGAAGTGGGCAGCCGGGCTGGAGAAGGGACTATCCTCAATAATATTGGGAATGTTTACGCCAATCAGGGACTATACCCTCAAGCATTGGAGTCTTATCAGCAAGCCTTGTCCATTGCACAAGAAGTGGGCGACCGGGCTGGAGAAGGGACTATCCTCAGCAGTATTGGGGCAAGTCTCTTTGAGTTAGGGCAACTTCAATCAGCTGAAGCAGAACTCTTAGAGGCGATCACGGTACTAGACGCGCTACGGCAACAAGACTTCACTGATGCAGATAGAATCTCGCTGTTTGATACACAAGTTGTTGTCTATGATGTTCTACAACAAGTGCAGATTGCTCAAAACAAGATTGAACCTGCTCTAGAAGCCTCGGAACGCGGTCGTGCTCGTCCCTTCGTTTCTCTGCTCTCTCAACGGTTGCAACAAGCGGAGACAACCGCGAATCTGCCTGCTCCCTCTGTTAGCGATATCCAACAAACCGCAAGAGCACAAAATGCTACGTTGGTGCAATACTCCGTGATTAGCACAACGGTTGGAACTCCAGCCATTTACATCTGGGTGATTCCTCCCACGGGAGATATTGCCTTTCGTTCCATCGAGCTGAATGAAGCAAATCAGCGAACCTTATCTGGAGCGATCGCCACTGCCTTTGGCGAAAACACCGTCTTTCGTAGCGGTAGTACGACTATCTCCAACTTAGTTTCTAATGTACGTCCTACCGATCGCTCTGCTAGTCGCGATATCGAGTTTGAATATAATCCCGGTGTGGCATCTGACAACCTCAGACAACTGCATCAACTGTTGATAGAACCGATCGCAGACTTGCTGCCTACAAATGAAAGCGATCGCATCGTGTTCATACCCCAAGGCGGCTTATTTCTCGTTCCCTTTGCAGCGCTGCAAGACGCAAATGGAGATTACTTGATTGAGAATCATACAATCTCGATTGCCCCTTCGATTCAAATTCTCGATCTAACTCGTCAACAAGCGAGTCCTGACCAGTCGTTGGACAATGCCTTGGTCGTAGGCAATCCTGAGATGCCCACTGTTTGGGATACTCAAAGCAGCACTGACATCCAACTCAATCCACTTCCAGGAGCCGAACAAGAAGCACAAGCGATCGCCCAATTCCTCAACACCGAAGCGATTATCGGCAATGCAGCAACCGAAACAGCCGTTACTCAACAAATGCCCGATGCCCAGATTATTCATCTTGCGACTCATGGATTGCTGGAGTATGGTATTCCCTCCGAGTCAGGGGTGCTGGATGTGCCAGGGGCGATCGCTCTCACTCCCTCTGCTAGTGACGATGGGTTACTCACTTCTGCTGAGATTCTAGAAATGGAATTGCAGGCAGAATTAGTCGTGTTAAGTGCTTGTGACACAGGGAGAGGACAAATTACCGGAGATGGTGTCGTGGGATTATCACGTGCGCTCATCAGTGCAGGAGTGCCCAGTGTGGTGGTATCGCTGTGGGCAGTGCCAGATGCTCCTACGGCTGAGCTGATGACCCAGTTTTACCATCAGTTAGAAACAAATCCTGACAAAGCGCAGGCATTGCGGCAGGCAATGTTAACTACCATGAATCAACACCCTGACCCAAAAGACTGGGCAGCCTTTACCCTGATTGGCGAAACGGAGTAATTACGTTATCACAAAGCTGTCTGTGATTGCATACCTCTCTCTACGTCAGAACTATTAGTTGATAGCTTCAAATACAGCGTGTAACTGTACTTATTTTAAGGACAATCCATTGTTTCAATCTGCTGCTCCTACATTGTTAAACTAGCTTCAACAATTCCTGCTTCCCAGGTTTTTCCATTAGCAGCAAATCTACCTCGCTCGTAACCCGTTCTCTGAGGAAGAGCTTCCTCCTAGATGTTGCTCAGATGGGCACGTACCGCGAGATACTCTACTGGTAAAGATGTTGCAATTACCGCGCAGGGCATGATTGATCGAGAACAAAAGCCAAAATACCTTCCCTGCATTTTGGCAACTTTCAGAGCATTGGCCTACTCTCGCTGAAAAATTGTCAACAATACTTCAGCATTTACATTCTTGCGTAGGCTGTATGTTCAAGAGCAGTTTCAACTTTTTTCGAGTAACCAGGTTTTAACCCAGCCATTCTGACCACCTTCCAGTGCTCGATCGCTTCTCCCTGCTGATCAAGTTGCTTAACCACCCATTGAATTCGTCGAATCTGAAAATCTTCAACTGTTTCTACCACTGAATCTAGATAAGTTCTGGTGAGAGACATTTTATCGATGTGTTGCTCGATTAATGCAAGTTGGGCGATCGCCTTTGCAACTCGACTGACCGTAATCTGAACGGGTTTCTCTACTGCTAGTAGCTTTTGTACAGCTTGCTTGACTTTAGCCAAGATCTGCTCATCCCGCTGTTGCCAATCCACTCGGTTAACTTGAGCGATTGGTCTACGAGCAGACGGAGAGTTCCGGTGCAGCCATTTTCTGTCGTGTTTGTACAGCCAAGTGTAGGTTGCCGGAGCCATCCGCCTCAATGCGGTTTTCGATGAATGTGGATGCTTCCGCTGAAGTGTTTTCCAAGTTTCTCTGTGCTGATTTTTTGCATCGACCGCATGAGTTTCTGGCAAAGCTGAAACTGTAATAGTTTTAGGTTCTTCAACAGAAGTTGAGGATTGCCAAGCAGGAGTAAGTCCCAGCAATCGCACGTACCGCTTAACGGTGTTGGGATCAACGTTTAGCTGCCGTGCAGTTTGTCGTAGCCCCAATCGCTCAACCTCAACGAAGTGTCGCAGCCTCTGTTGCCACAAAGCACCTACCTCTTTGATTTTGCCAACCCGACCTGTGTCTTCCTCTGTTGTATCGGGTCCAGTTCGACAGTAAATGAAGCCGCAGGAACAAGAGAACGTCCCTGCAGGTTTCTTAGTGTCATAGCAGCGGCTGATATCAAGACGAGTAACAACTGGCTTGAGATAATGCTTAGCAGCCGCATTCAAACACAACCATGGCCCTGCCCCAAACGGTAGGTAGGTGCGATCGCCCTCCCAAAAATCTGCAATAGGCACTTGTAAAAAACGCATCATCAGCAAATGTCGGATGGGGTGAAACACTTTGCGATGCTTCCGCACGATGTTTGATAGCCAGGTATGGTCATCGTCCCGTTCCACGGCTGAATCTAATGCTGCTAGAACTGAGTGCCCATAGAAGTACAAAAACTGATCAAGCAATTCGTGTTGATGTACTCGCCCAGTTGCCGTAGCTAACCCACGTTCGATCAAGAGGGTTGTATATTGCTGAGAAAACCAATTCAAATCTCTGGCAGGTAAATCGTGGGTGAGAAGGAAGTCTACATCCTGCGCCAGTTTCTGCAAAATCTGTAGAGCTTTATTACTCAACGCTTGATCTGGTGTAACAGCAACGCAGGTGTCAGGACTAGCCGCCTGATATTCGTGTCGATTGAAACCTTGAATGGTAACAGAGCTATCTTGCAAGACTTCTGCATGATGAGGGCAAACAACCACTCCCGGCACCTGATGAATTCGATGCCAATACAACTCGCCATAACGCGTTTGATCCTCTTGAATGCATTGGGGGCAAAATCGAAAGAATTTTGGGACACGAACAGAACTTGCTCTGATGCCTACTTTGTCGTGAATGGCTCCTCCTTGCTCTGATTTCATCGCCTCAAGCACTTGCTGCGATCGCTCCTTGGGTAAGAAGGCAGCATAGAAGGGGTAGAGAGTATGGTTCTGTACCAGTTCTTGAGGCGTAACGCCTGAAATCAAGGACAGGTTAGAAGCAACTGCGCCTAGATTACTGGGAAGATCAGCTGTAGCGATCGCAGTTCTAGAACCGAACAATTCTTGCAGGGTAAGCTTGGGGCTGGTGTTGCCGCTGCGAATGTGGTATCTAGCCAGAATGCTATAAAGCAACTCGTCTGGGTAGGGTTTGGGGAAGAAGCTTAACATGGAAGCGGAGGGCGAGCGCCCCAATTTATAGTCAGAAAGTTTGAGCCAGACCCAACACTCAAAAGGTTGAATCTGGCATTGACGGTTACGATTGACGGCGTAATTCTTCGACAATTTGTTGGGCTAAGGTTTTGCTCCATACCTGTTCAAAGGGGCAGGATATGCGATCGCCTTGCTGAAACCATGCGATCGCCTCTTCGAGTTGGGCGACTGAGTAGGTATCGTTCACGAGCATTTTGGTGAGCAAAGTTTTCACAATCAGGGCTTGAGCATCATTCAACACGAGCATGGTTACCCTCCTCAATACGGTGATCCCTTGCTTTCTGAACGGGCATCGATTCTGCCAGGAGGGGTTGGGGTGAGTCAAAGGCAATGACGAACTTAGAAATGGGGATCAATCGCTCAAGGGTGGCGAGATACATACTGGCATCGTTGCGGCGGCGAAACCGAGCAATAGCCAGACTTTGGCAATTGGGCAGCAAGCGATAGACCACCCATGGGTGAAGCTGGTCGTAATAACTCATGGTGATAGGTAGAAAGAAATGAGACACTAAAGCAGGGTCAAGCCACAACCCATCTTTATCGTTGGGCTGCTAGCTTCCCTGTTGTTTCTTCTAGACACATTGTCTAGACAGTTCGTCTTTTTGTCAAGCTGTCTAGACAATGTGTCTGTATGCTCGTTACTACATTGATTGCCGACCCGATGGGAGAATCGCCGCTTAAAAAACTGAGAGAAGAACTGGGTATGTCTCAGGAGGAGTTTGCACGACAAATTGGTACATCAGCACGAACGATTAGCCGTTGGGAGACTGGTGACAGTGTTCCATCATTTACGATCGCTCAGATGAAAGCTTTAGATGAATTACTTAAAGCGAATGGCAAAAGTTTGCAGGATTTACCAGATACATTCGCAGCAGATTAGCAATGTAGAGCAGTTCCCCTTTTGGGGTAATCGCCCCTTACTCAGTTCGTGGTGCCCAAGAACCAACCACAGGTTCACCCTGCTTCTCTTTCTCTGCCAGTTCGAGATTGAGAGTCAGTAGCTTTTCTAGAATGTCGTCGCTATCATTGAAGCCGTAAGCCTGCATGACCAAGCGATCGAAAAATACTTGTGCTTCTCCCTTTTTGTCGGCTCTAACATGCTGCTGGCAAAACTGGACAGACTTGGCGATCGCTTCGGGTATCGAGGGCATGAGACAGTTTGACGATTTTAGTAAGAGGTTAGAGAGCGCAAGCAGTCACGCTACAGTATTCCCCCTTAAATCTCCATCCTTAATCCTCAAATCCCGGAACGTCAGCCTCTACACACGAAACTTTGGCTTTTGAGCAAAATTAATCCTGTCTTGAATACAATTCTCTGTCTTCAAAACTAAAAACCTCGACCTTTTTACTTAAAAAGCTACTCCCATACTTCAACCGTCGAGCAAACTGCCTAACAATACCCATACTGACGCACAGGAACCACTGAGCTATACAACGTGCAGATTAGTACTCAACACCTAATGGCATCCATTGCTAACGCACATGCTCTGTACAGTTGCGCCCATAGTGCCCAGTTTTGTACTCAACACCTAATGGCATCTATTGCTAATGCACAAGCCATCGCTTCTTCGTCAGCAAAGCGCTCTAGCCCGTACTCAACACCTAATGGCATCCATTGCTAATGCACCACCAAAACTATCACAGTCAAAACACAACCGCTTCAGTACTCAACACCTAATGGCATCCATTGCTAATGCACAGCACTCCTTAAAAGTTATGCTCATCAAGTAACACAGATTTACTTTACAAGCACCTCCAAGGAAAGTAGAACAAGAGTTCATAATTTGACAGAAGTTAGTCGATTTGAATGACTAAAACCTTTGTTCAGACTGGCTTTTAAGCAACGCAAGCACCTCAACTTACCCCTAAAGTCTCAAACGCCTGCTGTACAAAGGCTTCTGTTCATTAACCTGGCAAATTTAGATGAAACAGGAAGACATCCTTGCAAATCAGTGTAACAAAGCTTGGACGTTGCATTATGAGGCTTGAATTGCAGTCCAAGCAGAATCAGGAAGTTGGTACGAGTCTACCTTCTGAATCAAATATCTCAACCAACGAGTTCCTTTTGAGCCAACATGGTCAACCCAGTAAGGCAACCTTAAGGACCCCTGTTCATCTTGGACTAACCATCGTATTGATTCTCCATCTAAGTTTGTAATTAGAGTTACTGCGTTAACTAAATCGCGGCTTTCACCCAAAGATAAACCACCAAAGCGATCGATTGATGCAGGCTCAGTAAAGGCTTGCCGTAACCGCTCCACTAAAGTTGGTTTTGCCCTGTCTGTTCCTTGATCTACTTTCACTATCAATTGAATATCGGTAAGCAATTCCTGATAATCAGGTCGAATATTGCTTGGGTCATGAATGTTCCGTGTCTTGTATCTATGGAATGTTCTAACAACTCTAGACTTTTGAGGTTCTGATAGAAGCGCGATCGCAAGACGAGTTCCACAATGTTCATATCGATCCATCTCACCCACCAATGACAGCAACATTCCATAAACAGTAGAAGGAGGGGGCACTGGATAGGTCTCAAGGTACTCCCTTGCATGAGATTGGCGAAAACAGGCGATCGGAACTTCAATCTTCAATGCAATAGTCATGTTATGAATCCTTGTCCGATTGCATATCGTGTTTAATAACCTGCTTAAGTGCTTCACCAGCAGCTTTTATACCTGAAAATTTATGCACTTCTGAATCTGCTAAGGTTTCAGCAATTTCGCCCCCAACCCAAAGCTCCTTGGGATCAATATCTCCGGCATTGATTCGATACACTAAGTCTTCTGCTGATAGATTCTTCCCTGCTTCATCACACTTAAAGCAGTAAAGCAGCCGAGGTGAAAAGTCTTGAGTCCATCTCAAGACAATGCTGCTGGGGGCGAAATCATACAGGAACCGAGCTTGATTGCCAGCGACTTCATTGAGTGAAAGCAAACCATCGAGAACAGCAAAAATACGAGATTTGTTTTTCAGGCGATCGGGTGTCATCGCGAAGCCATATTGATAGCGGGTAGCGTGAAATTCTGTGCCATACAACGATGTTCGATTCTTAGCTCCACTTACTGCATTGAAGGTAATATCTCCATCATACGGAGTACTCGAAACAGCACGAGTAACCTCTAAAACCCCTCGTCGGTTCAATACCGTTCCTTTGGGGCGTTTTTTCCCTTTCTTGGAGGGTTCATCTGCACTCTCAGCTTTTGCTCCCTCAGCCCTCATGAAACCTAAAACATCATCATCAATAAAAGTTTCAGAGTTAAAGTTTAGATCTTGAAGTGCAAATTCATTTGTCTCTCCATTCCATCGCCTATTGACGTTGTAGCCTGCCTTTTGCCAGTAATAACGCAGTGCCCAACGGATTGCCTCAGCAGAGACAGTCGTATGAGTTTCGCCTTGCCACGCCAATTTCTGTAGCGGGGTAATGTTCCCCTCATTCTCACCACGATTATTTGCAGAAGGACCATGATGGGTGAGGATATTGCCAAATAGATGAAACATAAGGCATCTCCAGCTCACTGTTCTAACTTGAGTTAACCAACATTGCCTTCACCAACATGTGAATTCTGCAATTCCTCTATCTCAGGCTGTTTATCATCCTTGAGTACTTCACTTTTTGAATAACTAGCCAAAGCAAGCAGTGTCAAATCTCGCGTTAACTTCCAATCAACTTCACCTGTAGTAATAGGTAGCAACTCCTCCCAATGCTTCTGAAGAATTGGAATTTGCCCTGCTTTGGAAAAGAATTGGCTGAGGAACTCCCGAAATGCTGTTGCATTTTTACAACGCATTAGCTCAGAGCGAATGTGAATATTACAACGCTCAATTTGAGCATAGTCGCCCTCAGCAGTTTGGTCATAGAGTTTTGCATAAGTTCTCCGCAAAGCTTCGTGACAAGCTTTCACAAATAGCTTTTTGGCTTGATCCTTCCACTCAGCCTCCTCAATCATTGTAAGTAACCCTTCTTCTGTAAAACTAAGTTCTTCAAACAAACATTGGCTGTTAGTTTCCTTAGAAATACCGTCCCACCAAGCTAAGCCTCTACCTAAGTTGTCAGCAATTAACCCGCGAATGTTGCTAACACGGATATGAAATTTCCCCTCCTGCCAGAAAATAGTATTTTGGGGTATATATTTATAGCAAAGTCGATAGCAGAAAAGACTTTCTTTCGTTGCTTCTATCCTTTCTACCTCTTTACGAACTAACTGCTGCCGAGACCATGTTGGTTTTGTGAATAAAACACTTTGACATCCTCTAACTTCACCCTCTTTAATGGGTTGTACATCATCTTGAAGCGTGAGGAACTTAAGTCCTGCATCTCCCAGACTGGAAACCCAGAAGTTCTCATAACTAGAGTTTCTGATTTCTCGGCCGTGTTTGGCGTAAGCCTCTAAATCACTGATTTCTGGAATAACTAAAATGTACTGTATCCGTTTGTTGCGTGGGCTACTTGGCACCATAAAATACCAGCAGGCTACAGGTGCAAACAGCAACACTAAAGCTTCATTTGAAGCCACTTCAAACTTAGTTTGCTTTTCAAAAGCCGCATGGTTCATAACTGCACCTGGATAGAGCAACCCAGCTATTTGAATAGGCTCCTGCAAGAGTTGCCCCTGTTTATTACAGAGACGTCGAGCAAAATCTCGATGAGCATAAGAAATTAACTTGCTATATGAAATAACAATCGTCTTTTCACCAACTTCTAAGAATAAATAGAAATCCATGGAAAATTTAATAAAGAGAAGGTAGTAAACAAGGCTGAGATGCCAATGCTCAAGCCCCCTGACCTCCTTTGCTTCGTTGGACTGTGCAGCAAAATACCATTTGTACCAGTAATTTAGAAGAAGAAACAAAAGTTTCTTATCGACTGTAGTGCGGAATTTATGGTGCTGTAGAAAAGTGCCGACTATGCCTTGATGAGTGGCGATCTGAGTATGAACATCCAGTGTTTGAATATCCATGCCTGTTAAAGCAATTAGCCCCTGTTCATTTACCTGAAATGCTTGCTTGAGCAGCCAATCTAAAATATCTAAGTCTCTACCGCTCCACCAAAGATTAATGCTACAGGAGGAAAGCTGCCAATCTAATTGCCCTGGTCTCTGATTAGCATCTGGAAACTGCTTCTTTAACTGGCTTAGCGTCATCCATAACCCTGCCATTCCAGCACAATGTAGCTGGGTCATATAACGATCGCTCAGCGCAAGTTGAATTTTTGACTGAACTGAGCTTGTAAGTGATGGACTACTATGAGATTCCATATATTCTACTTAGGCACGAAAATTCCACAACCCATTTTCCGCTTGCCGCCAATGCCATAGGTTTGTAGTTTGAGCGAATCCTGATCGCTAAGTTCTGCAACTTCTAGCCCAAACCCCACAACTGTGTACCCTCGAACTTTCACCGTCTTTCGGTTTAGGGAACCGTGAGAGCCAACAGAGATACAAGCTTCTCCCTCAATTCCTAAACGCTTTAGTTGAGATTGAGCAGCCTCTAAAAATAACTCAGGTTCTTGGTGCCCTTTGATCACAACCATGCGTGAATACAAACTTCCTGCTGGTTGTAGCAAATCAATTTTCGGAATTCCCAATCGGATTTTGTCCTTACCCAACATCAGTGACTTGTTTGCTAGAGAGTAAACAAGCCGTACTTGCTCTACAAGCAATCGTATTCGCAATTTTGAATACTTGCTCAAGAGCAGTTTATTATTTTCAAAGGCAGTGTTGGTAATGGTTTGGATGCTTAAGAATTTTAGGTCGTGCAACTGAGCTTGAAGGTGGGCGATCGCAGAGAAAAGCTCATAAGCATGGTCTACTGGAATGGCATGACCAACAACATCAAAACTCAATTCAACAAGAAGTGGCAGTTCTGTAGAAGTTGTTGTTGGCAAGCCATCAGAGCTACTTTCATAAAGGTTCGCAAATCCTAATTCTTCTGTAAGAGTTAGCACAATCGGCTATCCAAGTGAGATTAGCAGTAACACTACAGAAAGAAACTGATGAAACATAAACAAAGATAGACAAGTTTAGTAAAAGTTACGCTTCCAGAAGATTTTTCAAGGAGTTTAATAGAAATTTAATCAATAGAACATGAGTGACACGATCAATTACGGGTTCTACATCACAAGCGAAGAGGCAACGGTAAAAATATCGCCCCAAACGATCAGCTAGACCAGGTTTAATCAAGCTCAAACAGTCTTGACCATAACAAGACAAAACCGCATCTACAAATTTCTCTTCATGGAATTTGAATGCCCTAGATGAGGAAAAGCTCACAAAACTTTGAGCAACTAGATGATGTTGGTATTGCTTACGCAACCATTGAAGTCCCTTGAACTCAAACTGGGCACTACATAGCCAACTGATCTCTTTGGCGATCGCAATCAATTGTTGTAGAGTGCTTTCTTGGCAAATTGCTGGAACATCACTAACCAAACAGTTTTCTAGATTGGCAGCATAGCAATCCAAATACCCATCCTGAAGAGGTACTAGACTATCATTCAGAAGTTTTTTATGCTCTAAGCAAACTAAGACTCCTGGAATTTGATGAGTTCGATGCCAATACGCTTCTCCATATTTTTGGAAGTCTTCCTCAAAGCATTGGCTGCAAAATCTTAGAAGTTGCTTGTCCGAGTCTTTTTCGATTACGGCTATTTTAGCTACCTGAAAAATTGGTTTCCCAGCCTTCTTTTTCATTAAATCCTTTAGGCGAAAGGCTTCAGGCGGCGTGAGAAAACTTTTATAGAAGGGAAATAGGGTATGCTCTACAACTAAACCTTCTACGGTCAGGTTTGTAATTGGGTGTAGATTCTTGGCTAAAACACTTAAGCTATTTGGTAAACCAAGCCCATAAAGTTGTTGGGGTACATAACCTAATAACTCTTCAACCGTTTGCTGAAAGCTTTTATTACCACTTCTGATGTGATGCCTAGCAAAAATACTGTAGAGAAGTTCGTCAGGGTAAGGCGTTGGAAAGGTTCTCAGCAAGATTCTCTACCTTTATAAATCTTTCAACTGGATCGATGAAGACTCCCAGACCTTCTAGAGATTCAAATTCAGATAATCCTTTCTCCAATCCATCCTGAATAGCCTTTCTCATATCTCCCACGCTGTAAACAGGCTTTAGTTTAGCTTCTTCTTTAGTAGATTGCTTTTGATTTCCAAGTAGCCCTTCCAATGCTAATTTATACGCCTCATCAACCAGCTTAGAGGGGTGTATGTTTCCTGCATTAGCAGCTAAAACCTTTTCTGCACATATCTTCGCTAGAGAACGATCAACCTCCAGTTTCAAAAGCTCAAGAATAATATAATTGAGCTTCGCTGAATCAGTACCTGCCTTATTTTGTTGCTGCTTTGCTTGCTTTCTAATCTCAGCAATTTTAATAGAATCAATCTTAGACAGCCACTTCTGATAGTATTCCTCAGTATCAACAGGACTGATATCATCGTACTTCTCCATCCAATCTGGATCTCCAGAACGAATGGCATCTATCATAGGCTTCACTAACACTAATCCATCCGCAGCGACTTCATGTATTAAGCCAGGTGTAATAATTTCATTACCACCAAGAGCGATCGCTCTCCACTGAACCATCTTATGCAACTTGATGGCAATATCAGCGATTCCCTGGCTCTCCTCAAATAACGCATCAGCAATCTTGGATGAAAATGGGGTTACTGTTTTTGTCCACTGTGCCTCAAATAATCCTTCACAGAACAGTTCCCATTCCTCATCCTTCTTCATCAAATTCCAGAATATACCGCCTGCTCTTCTAGCGTGTTTCAAGCCTTTGTTAAGCAACTGGACGGCTTTGTTTGTACCAACACGGATTACAGGAACACCTAAGCAATTGACCATTGAAACGAAATAATTGAGCATTCGCTCTGGTAATTCCTTTTTAGCCGCAGTCAAGTATTGAAGTTCATCAATAATTAATGCACCTACACCGTGGTTATGCATAATTAATGCGACTTGGGCAAGCATATGCCCTTCCGAGTTGCTTCTAGAACTAAATTTTTAATAATAATCAGTCGTGCCGAATAGACTGTCAACTTTCAAGAAAATATTAATACACAAGTCCTTGAGCGAACCTGAATGCGGGCACTCAACTTTAATGTAAGGAATTTGAAAGAAAGTATATTCGGGGTGAAAGATTATTCTTGGAATCAAATTTAGAACTCTCAATAGGGCAGTTGTTTTTCCACATCCAGATGGACCTATCAGAGTAATACTATGAGCAGACGTTTCTCCAGTTAAGTACTTGTCTAAATTGTTTCCCTCTTCTTTCACCAATGCTTGATGAATTTGCCTTGCTCGGATAGCATGTCCTGGCTTTGCAATGTTGCGGGGTAAATATCCCTGCATTATTGCGATTACAACCATGCGGTGTAATTCAACATGCCGATTCAAAGGTTGAAAATACCCTTGAGGAATTGGAGCGGTTAATCGTTCGACGCAATGATATCTTAGCTGGAGTGGTAAGTTTCTCTCATCTTCAGTACTGATTGGATAGTGCTGAACTGCTTCAACAAACTCTTCATCATCGAGAATTCTAGGTAGTGCTTGAATTAGTGGATTAGAGTCATATTCAGGTAAACCATGCAGCTTATAGCTAGCTACTGGGACAGATACACCAGAAGGTAGCTCCACATATTCAGTCTGGTTTTGCATCTCTTGCTTCCTCCTTCTTCCGCTTCAACAGGCTCAAATAATTCGGGCGGCTTGACTTCTGAGTATCAGATTCTACAGGTTTAATTTCTTCAACAGCAATATCATTATTCACAGGCACGTTACCCAACTCAAAAGCCTGTTCCTCACGGAGTTCCGATTTCTCAAAAGCTCTATTTTCTCTAATATTCGAGACTCTCGCAGCATTACTTAAAGTATTACTGGAAAGCTGTTCAGACCCTGGCTGCCTGACAGAAGTAGGTAAAAGCCAATAAATACGTGGAAATTTGGAGGGACGGGTAGAGAGATATGAGAGGCTAGAGTTACCACACAACAGCCAAGAATCATGACAAACTCTACCCATTTGTATGGTCAACTAATCAACCAATTGCGTCAACACAGCCGAGCTTGCGATCTGCGTC
>NZ_JACJOV010000129.1:0-174089 GCF_014695745.1 Leptolyngbya sp. FACHB-671
CAAAGCAACGAGAACGTTTTATTGAACGAGTGAGTGAGTTAGAAGAGTTATTTCAAGCGATTTAATCGAAGGCAATGAAGAGGAAGCTTACAATACAAAAAAGTGATAAAAAAGCGGTGATTTGAGTACTCAGTTCTGACAGTTTCTTCTTATGGTGCTAGCAAATTTGATGGTAAGTAACTCACGCTTAGAAGCAGGTTTCAACCCAGGTTACTTCTGGAAGTTTGCCCGATCGCAATCGAGTCACAATGTCGTTTTCATCCGTTTCAAACACAATACGGTAGTTGCGATCGCTCACATCGGTTGGTACATAGGTCAGGTAATGACCACCCTGAACGTATTCGTGCGGTGACACTTCGATTTGTCCGGGATACATCGCTTCAATTTCGGCTCTGGTGTTGCCAATACCCGCACCGTTGAGGGTTCTGATTGTGCTGTCGCGCACCACATCCACGCGAGCAATTTGGTTGTCTGTCACCATAAGCAGCAGGTTCTCAATGCCCTGCGGCTGCGTATAGCCACAACCATTGTCATCGGTATCTGCTGCTGGAATGGGAACCCTCGCCGCTTGTTCGGCTTCAGCAAGGGTCATGCCAACGCGCACTGGACCAATACCATTGAGTGTGAGGGGTGACTGACTGCTGAGCGATTCAGACTGTGGTGTTGAGTCAGATTGAGCAGATTCGAGCGTAGGAGAAGTGTAATGGACAGGAGTAAAAGCCATTGAGGCCAGCGTGGAGGGAGATGCAATCCATGAGGAAGGAGTTGGGACGCTGGCGATCGGTGTGGATTGATCGACGGTAGCGATCGCCACTCCAATTATGGTAGAAGCCACAACAAGACTTAAAACTAGGAAGTGAGCGACTTTCATGGTAGGAACACCAAAAATAAATAGTTGAGAGGTCGAGATTAGAGGTTAGGTTGCAATGATGCACCTTTGTTTGGTTAGGAATGATTTAACCTAATGGAGTTTGACTAATCACACTCACGTTTGGATCAAGGTTGTCACCTGTACTGTAGACGTAATCAAAAGCGTCCTGATCATAGAGAAAATGCGATCGC
Source organism: Leptolyngbya sp. FACHB-671 (assembly GCF_014695745.1). NCBI lineage: Bacteria > Bacillati > Cyanobacteriota > Cyanophyceae > Leptolyngbyales > Leptolyngbyaceae > Leptolyngbya > Leptolyngbya sp. FACHB-671. The sequence goes on from NZ_JACJOV010000129.1 coordinate 1,063, forward strand.
AGAAACAGTCCACCCCAGCGTCCGAACGCCTCAGTTGCTAGGGTTTGATCCAGCGTTGGTAGAATGGGATCGCGATCTTGATTAGTAATGCTATAGTGATTCGCACCTTCAACCGCGATCAATGCTTTTGGTGTATCTTGAACGTTCACATATGCGGGTGCGGTTTCGCCAAAATCAGCAATGCCATAGAAACCCGCCTGTAACTCTGGAGGGATTGTGTAGCCCTCTGAGCCAATTTCAGGAATACCAATTTCTTCCTGGGTTGCGCCTAATCCAACGGCTTCATCAAACGAGCGTCCCAGAAGCCATCATTAAACCTCTTAAATTAGCCCTTGACGTAAAGCGGCTACGGCAGCCTGTACACGATGGTCAACTCCAAGCTTGTTGAAGATCCCACGTACATGAGTTTTTACAGTGTTGTGGCTCAGATATAGATGGGCTGCAATTTCAGAATTACTTCGACCTTCTGCCATGAGCTTCAAAACTTCCAATTCACGAACTGAGAGTTTGTGAGCAGGTGTTAAAGATATTGAGGAGGAATATTTTATTTTTTGCATGAAAACCTCTTAGGTGGTGCTAAAACTGCTAATCATTAATACAATCAATCACGACTTTGCTGATGTCCATACCCTATATAACTGCTCTATGGGTAGGCATTGCAATCTTTAGGGTGAGGTAGCAAAGGCACGCACTGACCTCTAAAAAGTATCGCAACTGAACCCACTTACGCAGGTTCCATATACAAGCGTGCCCACTCGATCTGATCTGCTTGTATGCCAAGAATGGTCACCCCGCGCATACCAAACTGCGAACCATTACGATGGGTGCCGAACCAATACCACTCAGCCCAGGTCGTTTCATCCTCAACTGTCAATCGGAGTAACTCGGAGTGAAAATCTGGGATGTTGTGGAACATAGCAGACCAATTCCTACGGACATGCTCAATTCCCAGTTCATCCCTTTCGGGATGGACTGGATGAGCGCCCTGAAAGTGAGGTGCAAAACAGGCTAAAAATGCTTCCAGATCATGCGCGTTTTGTGCTTGTTGCAGTCGCTCTACGACGACACTTTGACTAGATTCCATGACTTCTCCTTAAAGGTTTATCTTTCCTTGATCAGGTTTAAGCAATAGATCATGAGAGGTTGTCATTGTCATTTCTTCTAATGGTTTAACAGTTGATCAAGATCGAGTCCTTACCAATTTTGTTTTATCTATCTAAAGCATAATGAGTTGCAATGCTTAATTGCTTTCAGATTCTTACGGCGATTTGTCAGATTCTTATGGTGTTAGCAAACTTGTTTTGGGGACATTCCGCTAACGATCAAAATTTTGGGTAAACCGGAAATCAAACTTGAAAGGATTGAATCAACGATTAGATGATTTACTCATGATATCTCTTCCTGATAAATCCTTTGAGCAGTTCTTCTGCCATAGAAGATAGCAAAAATGGCAGTGCCGTATGCAAATAAGCTGTAAACAGCAGCAGGAACCGCCATATCGGGATTATTTAACAGCCCAGCAGTAATGGCGATCGCCAACGTCGCATTCTGAATTCCTACCTCGATCGCAATACAGATGCGCTGGGGAAATTTCAGATTAAACAACTGACCAAACCAAAATCCGATTGCCATTGAGATCACGTAGAAGGGTTAACCCCATGCCTAGCATCACGATCGCTAGACCGACTGGTAAAAGAACGGTGGTAAAAAAGGTAGCTTGCATGGATTGAGCTGGGTTTATTGCTTCATTGGCTGTTGATTATAACCGCTCTAAGTACAGGATAAAAATCAAAGTTTTTAACGGGGTTTTGTTTTTTGTCCTATATTTAGCTCCATCTTCAGAGCAGCTAATTGTTGTGCTGTAATGCAAGATGTCCCATCGTCGAATGAAACACATCATCGGGATCGTATTTGTTGACCTGCTGCGGCAACACCATTCAAGCTTATTAGTTCAATAGTTGCCATAAAGCCTAAGTTAGACGTGATTCTACAGCAAATTAGGGTTTGTATACGGGGGAACTGCGTAGCAACCGCGCAAACACAAATAAATTACCCGTTGCCCCACGTCCGATCCGCAAATCTGAGTCAAGGTAAGACGTTTGCCAGGTCGCTTCTCGTCTCAGCCCTTCTAGCACCGGAATGTGCAAAGCTGGAAGTTGCCAGTCAGCTTGGTGAAATAGCCCGGTTGCTTGCAGCGAAAAAGCATCGAAGGCAACGGTGGCGGTCTGAGTATTGCCTTGCCATCGCCAGTGCCCTTGTGCTTGCAGTTGCACTCTACCTAATAGCAGCAATTCCAACTCTGCGCCATTGGTAGCAGAGAGTGTTGCTTCACCCGCTGCGCTCAACGTCTGCCAAATTGCATTAATAGTGATGCCACCCATTAGTCTGCGAGTGACCACTGTGCCGTTAGAGGCATAGAGCAGTTTCCAATCGCCCAGAAGCAGCGATCGATTCTCAGGAGCGAGGGGTAACGGTGTGGGATTCAGAGTTTCTAGCTGCTGCACGATCGCATCCAGTTCACTTTTTTCGGTTGGCAGCAGCGCCTGTTGTCCTAAAGTGGTTGTCCGATCCAGTAAGTCTTGTTTTAGGATTTGTCGTGTTTCAGTGTTTAAACTCATGAATGAGGAGTCCGTCTCTGCTTGATCGCTAGAACAGTTTGTAATCTAGTATCCCTTAAACCGGTATTGTCTCCAGCTGCTCAGGAGTTGTATTGAGGTAAGCTAAGAGATACAACTGCTGCCGGATCGGTAAACTGGCAATGCCATCAACGACAAAATTGTGTTCAGTTTGAAATCGTTGAATTGCCACGATCGTGAGCGTATTGTAGAAGGGATAATTATCAAGAATATGTGTCCCGAAAACCCGGTTTAACTGGATATGAATCATACTCATCTTGCGCTCTGCGGTTGCCATCGTTTGTGAACTTGCAATGCCATCCGAGACGAGATGAAAATAGGTAACTTCATAACCATTTATTCCGGGCATTTGAATATCGAGAAAAATCAAATCGGGAACCAATCCTTGAACGCCGATCAATGCTGTTGACCCGTTATTAACGCAACGCACTTCATATCCTTGCTCATCAGCATGGCAGAGAGCAATCGAAGACTATCTAACGCATTATCAACGATCAGAATATCTCCCTTGACAGGTTGAGTACACACATCAGCTCAACAGCTATGAACAGTTGAACATTGGTTATTGAAGTGCTGCTGTTGCCTCAATCTCAACCAACGTCTCTGGAGAGGCAAGTGAGGAAACACCGATACCAGTAACAGCGGGGCGTGATTCTGCCAGAAATTGCGCGACGATGGGTGCGATAGTTCCCATAAGGTCTCCAAGCTCACCCCGAACATAGATGCGAAGGCTAAGCAAATTCTCGACAGAGCTTCCTGCTGCATCCAGGACGACCGTTAGGTTATTGAGCACGTTTGAGAGTTGCCCCTCGACGGTATGGCATGAGACTTGGTAGTCCGCGTCCCAGGCAACCTGACCAGAAATGTAAACGATACCCGATGCGGTATCAATAACAGCTTGGGACATTCCATGTGGTTTTCCATCATAGAGTTGTGGTGGATTAACAAGTTGTTTTCTCATTGTGTCTAAGTTCTTTTTCTACCGATCTGGAGTGTAACCAGTTCTAATGCTCGGTTTCTTTCAGATTCTTAGGGCAGTTTGTTTGATTCTTATGGTGTTAGCATCGTGTTAGCGAACTTGCTTAGGTGTCATTCCAGTGATTCGCTTAAACTGTTGTGTCAAATGGCTTTGGCTGGAAAAGCCGACTTGTAGGGCAAGGTCTGCGATCGCCAAATTTGTTCTCTTCAACATCAATTTCGCCTTCTCTACTCGCTGCTGAATCACGTGCTGATGGGGCGAAATTCCCATTGCCTGTTTGAATAAACTTGCGAAATAAGTGGGGCTAATATTGATTACGCCTGCAACCTCAGCCAGTGACAAATCTCGATCGAGGTGAGTTTGGATATAATCGATCGTGAACTACGGAAGCGAACAGATCTCCATGCTTTGAATCAGTCCATGCTCAATGGTGAAACGATGTCCCACACGCTCATTGGCAAGGATCGTTCCAGCCAAGTCGCGTACAACCTGATGCACCTCAACTACAACACGTCCGGCATCCTCAGGGTGGAAGATCGTCGGCTCCACATGCGGGTCGATCTCGCTCCATTGCTCCGTCCAATAAGCGCGGACTTCCTCCGATCCACGAACAAATCCACCCTTGAACGCTCTCGGCCAAGCTACGTCGGGAGTCATAAGAGCAAGGGCAGCATCGATGTATCGCGCGTTGAAGGCGGCGTAAGCTGCGTGCAGCAGCTCAATTTCTGGTACAGGTTGATTTGACATAAAGTAGATGGTTGAAGACGAGAAACAGTGTCTAACTATCGTAGATCAGGTGCTATCTCCCTGAAGTGTAATGAGTTTCAACGCTCTACTTCTTTCAGATTCTTACAGTGATTTGTCGATTTTTATAGTGTTAGCGAATCTGTTTCGATATCATTCCAATAAATTGCTTAAAAAGTACTAGACAGTGATTCCGCCATCAACGCTCAACCTAGAATAAGGACGAATCCCCAGAAAAGAAGCTGTGTTAACGATCGCACCGCCGCCAGATTTGAGTGTGACTTCTGTCATGGGAGCAGATTCGGGAAAAACACCCGCGTTGTTGAAGCCAATGTCTGACCTGCCGAACGATTCCAGGTTTTTTGCTACCATTGCGCCAACATCAGCTTCGATTGAGACATCCGCTTGGACGAAAAGTCCTTTACCACCCGCTTGCTCAATTAGCGCAATGGATTCTGCGCCCTCACCTTATCGTCGTCCAACAACAACGCTGGCTCCTTCTTGGGCAAAGGCAAGAGCAGTGGCGCGTCCAATACCAGAGATGCCGCCGGTAACAAGAACTACTTTGCCGATAAATGCTTTCATCAGGCTACACAAATGAATTGTTATGGCGATCGTGTAAATGAGAAAGTGAATCTGCAATGAGTCATGGCTAATGTGCTTTCTCAAGATGCAGAGTGAACCAGAAATTTAATGAGCAATTGATTGACCTCTGTAGGTCGTTCTTGCTGAATCCAATGTCCCGCATTGGGCAGCAATACCTGTTTTCTCAAGTTCGGCATTGTTGTTTCTAGCTGGTTGATCAGATCTTGATTCATCATCACGGCTGCATCAAACTCTCCCCCAATGAACAAAGCAGGTTGTTGCAGCTTTGCGCCACTCAGAAAGGACGTGAGTTCCCAATCTCTATCCAGGTTGCGATAGCGAGCCAGCCCACCTCGAAATCCGGTTCGCTCAAACTCTTGGGTGAGAAAATCAAGGTCCTGCTCACTCAACCAACTTGGTAACTGCTCCGGTTCAGCCATACTGTCCAGAAATGTCTCTGATTTGTCGAATAGAAACCGCCACCGTTTTTCGGTGGGTGCATCCCCAGATGCAGAATAGAGCATCCTGCGAAGCGATCGACGAACGTTATCTTCTAGTTCTGCCTCTACTTTGCCCAGTTCCTGAAAATACAATACATAGAGTTGTTGTTCACCCGCCATCCGTTTTAGTATTTCTGTTGGAGGGCTACTCTCCCAGGTTCTGGTACGATAAGGAACACTTAGCAGGGCGATCGCCTTGAACAAATCTGGGCGCAATAATGCACAATGCCAAGCTAAAGGTGCTCCTTGGTCATGCCCGACAATCATCGCTTGTTCGTGATCCAGTGCATGAACCAACCCGACGATATCGCTCGTAAGCTGAAGAATGTTGTATGCCTCAACGGACTTTGGTTGATCGGTTTGTCCGTAACCCCGCAGATCTGGCGCAACAACATGAAATCCAGCTTCTGCAATTGCACCAATTTGATGCCGCCAAGCGTACCAGCACTCCGGAAACCCGTGACACAGGATGACAAGATCGCCTCGACCTTGTTCAGCAATATGCATTTTGATGCCATTTGTCTCGATGAAGCGATGATTTATGGCTTGCATCATTTTCCTCCTATGTCATCCAGTTAACCTGAAACAGGTAAAGCTTTTCCCTGCAACACCGCTAAATCTTCCGCATCCAGTCCTGTTGGGGTACCGCTGTAAATCAGCTCAGCAAACTCTTCATTAGGCACCATCACTGTCAGAGTATACAGACGGCTTTTCCTATGTTTCCAATGATATGAGTGCCGCGCAACGAGATGGGTAGCGATTCGGTATCTTCGAACAGAGTCTCTGGCTCAGACTGCTGAACAATCAGACTTTGTCATTAACTAAATAGCGATCACCCCCATTAGAATCAGGGCTAATAGAGGCAGTCAGTGCCCCTCCGCTAGAGAAGGCTTAATAACAGTGGCGCGATCGCGTGCGGCAATTCTCACGGTGTTAGAACGTAAGGTATAGATCCCTGGTTGCGGAGGAACAGTAATTTCTGTAATCAAAGGCGTTAATCGCGCCAGCGATAATCCATAGGCACCCAGGCATAACCCTGATCTTCTGCGCGGATGTGCCCCACGCCTGGAAAGGGCAAATGTGCCGTAGCGACTAGACGGCGTGATTCTGCTAAACGGCTAAACTGTCTAGCTCGTTGCTCTGCTGCGGCATTAGCATCGACATCGTAGGCAACAGTAATTTCAGGATTTGGAAATTGGATCGAACCGAAATGAAGAATATCGCCACAAAACTCAATGCTCTCGCCCCTACTTTCCACGACATAAAAGCTGTGTCCGGGGGTGTGTCCGGGGGTTGGCAACGCAGTGATGCCCGGTAAGATGGTTGTCTCGCCAGAAAACATTTCCAGCTTGCCTGCATCAAGGTAGGGTTTTACCGTTGTGACGGCTTCATCAAAATATCTGCGATCGAGATGCGATCGCTCTACATTCGCGGGATCAAGCCATAAATCAACATCAGGCTTGCCCACATAAACAGTGGCAGTTGGAAACATGAGTTGCCCGTTTTCGACCAAACCGCCACTGTGATCGGAATGAATATGAGTCAGAAGAATCATGTCGATCTCATCGGGTGTGTAGCCTGCTGCCTCTAGCGACAGTTGCAGTTTGCCACCTTGCCCGCCAAACAATTGTCCAACCCCTGTATCTATCAATACCTGCTTATCTCCGGTATCAATTAGAAACGTATTAATTGAGGCTTCAACAGGGTTTGTCAGGAAGTTGCGATGGAGGAGCTGCTCGACCTCTGCCGAGTTTGCATTTGTTAGCACCTGATTGAGATCTTGCAATACTGTACCATCGCTCAGTGCTGTAATCGTGAATTCTCCTAACCTAAACGAGTAAACACCGGGTACTTGAGTCTTTGCAGTTTCACCTGTAGCACTTCCTGAGGAAATGGATGAAGTTGCAATAATCAGTACTGCGGTTATCACAGCGAAAATCGCTCTAAAGAGCATGATAAATGTACTCCAGAATCTTTAACAAGAATTGTGGAAAAGGCAGCTACAGTGGTTCACTCCTGAAGCGGCTATCTACGTCCTATTTACCTGATAGTGTAATGAGTTCCAATACTCAACTTCTTTCAGGTTCTTACAACGCTTTATCAGATTCTTATGGTGTTAGCCTGAACGTTCACCTTGCCCTTGAACCTTTCAGAGTGGTTGCTTCGCAGTTGCGCTTCGCGCTAAACGCCGCAAACCCGTCAATCGCTTGCAAGCGATCGACAACGTGATGAATGAACTGGGGCATTGCTAATTCATATTGCTCCGTTCCATCGCCTGTTCTAAACAATTGGGCGAACTGAAGCAGCGAAACTCACAGCTCCAGCTCACCCGCGACAGATTGCCAATCTGGAACTGATTTTAACTGAATTTGCTGGGCGACGAAATGAATGGCTCCTTTGGGCGCGATCGCTACCCTCTGTCAAATCGGCTCTACTAGAGTCTGCTCAACTAGACCCAAATAGCGATCGCTCCCCCTAACAAAGCAATCTGCTCTCAATAGAATTTCTACTCATAGGATTACTTTATGAACAATAGGCGAACTCGACGTTGAGGGCAGCACTGCTCTGACAAAATGACGCGTAATCCTTCGGTTAGGTTTTCTCTAAAAATTGATGGCTAAAAAACCTTAAGACCTTATCCTGCAAAATTTTGAGCCGAAGAGCGGTTATGACCTTCCTTCCTTCGGTTTTGACATTTATTCCTCCGCTCTACAAATGCCATGATCCGAGACAACAAAACCTGGCAATCTCCGGCTTAGTCCAGCTGCATCGCCAACTTACGACAAGATGACAGGTCGCCAAACCCGTCATCTTGCCATGAGTGTCTACAGGCTAGAACTTTTTCCTGCTTTCCCCGTGACTCCCAAGACAATCGCTACTTCTAGCTGAATGTTCCTGTAGTTTGCTCTGAGGAATTGGAGGAAGGAATAATCTGCTGTGGATTGAATTCTTTGCCTAAAAATAGTGTCCAAACAATCCAAGCGACAACTGCCAGTGCTCCCAGGGTAAACCCGATCGCAATCAGTTGAGACACCAGACCTGAGATCCCTAAAGAGGGGCGCATTAGAGCTCTTTTGGGCGTGATGCTGGTGTTGTGGGTAGGCGAAGCTGCTGGAATGGAAGTCTTTTTAATTCCAGTTGTGGCAGTTTTGGAGCTAGTAACAGGTTTAGTGGAGCCAACAGCTGTCTTGGTACCCACCTTTGCCCGTAGCTGCTGGATTTTTTGAATGACGGCGATCGGTCGCTGTCCGCTGCGGCTCCACTGGATCAGCCCTGAGCCAGGAATGGCACAAAGATTATCAACCTGCATGTCATAGACTTTTTGCTGCAACTCGCGATCGCTTGCAACCAGCACAATCAGATTTTGCGGAAACTCTTGCGCCAGCCCATACGCACACTTTGCAACGGCCAGAGACACCCTGGCCCGTTTTGTTAAAGCATGGGACGTATTCGTTTTGAGTGCCGCGTGATGCCCCACTACATCTGTAATCTTCCAGCCGCTATGGGGATAAAAGCGGTTAAATTCCCGTGAAATTCTCTCTAGATCAGGATCAGGAGAGCGATCAAACAAAAGTCGCATTTCCTCATAAATTACTTGAGGAATACAACAAGTCCCTACCCGCGAAAACTCCATCCACTCCCGTGGAGTAGCCGACGAAAGCGTACTAATATCCAAGACCAGCATAACAGGAGGAATCGCTGCCATTCCTAACCTCCAATTCCGAGACGACCCGCCAGACTGGGGGTGATAGGGAGTAAAGTCGCTGCCATTAAAAACAGAACTAGTAATCCTAAAGCTGCCCTCGCATCATCTGGCTCAGAAAGTTCATTGAGACTGGGACGCTCCAGGTCGCGTTGTAGAAATAGAAGTACAACCGCCCAATAGAGCGCTAACGGATTAACCAAAGATGCCAAACCCAGTACAATCAAAGTCGCGATTGTAGTGCGTCTGGCAACTTTACGACCATAGATAGAAAGAACAATCCTTCCACCGTCCAACTGTCCAGCAGGCATCAGGTTGATAGCTGTGATGACTAACCCTAGCCAGCCGATCACAGTGAGTGGATGAATGTCTACCAGGGGCTGTTGAAGAGCAGATCCTAACACAACCCGTGCCAGCGTCCCAACTAAAATCGAACCTTGAAAAAACTCTGCTGGAATTTGGAACTGACTCCCCTGATGGGATAATAATAACCCGATGATTAGCATACCGAGCGAAATTATTCCAGCGGCGGCCGGTCCGACAAAGGCTATGTCAAATAGCACGCTGCGGTTTGGCAAGTTTGACTCAAATCGGGTGAGCGCTCCAAAGGAGCCAATTTGCCAGGTGGGGATGAAATAGGGAGGGCTGATTCGTGCCTGATGGTAACGAGCGCTGATTCGCCGCCCAATTTCGTTAACTGCCAGGACTATGAGAATGCCGCTGGCAATCGGTAAAACTTCTCGAACTCGACCTAGTTCCATCGACAGGTCAAAGCCCAGCAGCAAACCAGCCGTTTCTAAACTGGTGGCGATCGTTGCTAATAGCAGAATCAATGCAATGTTCCACTGCACTAGAGTAGTTGGCTTGGGATCGTTAGTGCTGGGCAGGATGACGACGACTGGCTTGCCGTCAGGGCCTTCGACAAAGAATAGACGGTAGCGATCGCCCACTCTTTCCTTCAAAACTGCCGATAGGTGACTATAGCTCGACTCCACTTCACCACGCAGATTGCCCTTAAAGATCGCTCCATTCTGGTAAGGGATCGTCTCGGTCGCAAAGAACGTATCCGAACCAAAGATCCCCTGAATGGCTTTGAGGTCATCCGCCGGAATCGCCATGGCATCTTCACGCACAGCGGCGACGGGTTCTACCTTTTTCTCTACAGGTACAGCATCAGCTTCTGCATTATCGGGGTTAGCCCCTGTCGTAGCTAGATCTTCCTCACTGGAGGGTGGGGCATCTGTAACGGCAGAAAACTTTTTTAAGGCAGCGAGATCTTGCCCCGCTTCCCTCAACCGACCTCCTAGAAAAATGTACAGCCCAATAGAAACCACAAGCAGCAGCAGCACACCCGCCAAATTCAGGTAAATTCCTGCTGCAAACAGACCAAAAAACACCAGCCAGGGAGCCATCAGCACTACGGACTGAAGCCACGCCAAAATACCCAGCTTGCCAAACGGCCTAGCTCGGTAGAAGCCCCAACCCAATACCCCTAAAGCAATTAACAGAATTAAAACAGTGACCATCGTTAAATTTTCTCTGTTCTATAAGACAGAGCCAAAGCAGGACAAGCCAATGGAGATGTCACGCTTGCCTTACCCTAAACCTAGCAAGCCACCCACCGTAGTTCAACGGATGGAGCTAGGATAAGCGATCTTGGTCAGCAGTGGAAGATTGCTGTAACCACTGTGTTAACAAAGCTTTCGGTTGGGATTAGAGGCTGAATGCTGAGGGTTGTTTTGCAGTAAACGGTTTACAAAACTTGAGATTTTGGGGCAACGGGGGTGGGGATTAGACGCATCCTACTGTTACAGCAAGCTTAAGGTGTTGGGTTACGCTCTGCTCCACCCAATCTACGGTTCTACTACAAATTCCCCCTTCTTCCCTCACAGCCGTTTTTACATGGGTCGTGTAGCAGTGTAGGTTGGGTAGAGGAACGAAACCCAACAAGTGCAAAGGTTGTGTTGGGTTCCGCTTTGCTTCACCCAACCTACAAATTCTCTATTTGCTAAGCTGTGCCTAAAAATGGCTGGTTGCTTACTCCACAGGTGCCTTCATGACAGGACTTGAACCCTTCTTGCTGGAAGCTGCCAAAGGTCTGACAGGACTGGTGATCAAAGCGGGATGGGAAATGGCAAACATCCCGATTGATAAACCTGCCAAGCAGTTAATTTTTAGAGCTTCGCAGCAATACGTCCGCAGCTACACTGAGCGACACGGCATCTTAAAGGTGTTGGGAATGCGGGAGCCAATTCCGCTGGAGTCGGTTTATGTCGCGGTGCAGTGTTTGGATAATGCGACGCTGCGGGGATATGAATCGATTGAAGGTTTGGAGCAGGCGTATCGGGAAAGCAAGCGGCGACAGTTTGGGTTTAGAGAACCATCAAAGCAGCCAGGGTTAACCATTGCGAATCAGAAGCAATATTTGATGGTGTTGGGTGGTCCAGGGATGGGGAAATCGACTTTCCTTAGAAAAATGGGACTGGAAGCCCTGAAGGGAAGGCGGAGAGAAGGATTTCATCACCCATGTCTGCCCGTCTTTGTGGAATTGAAGCTATTTCGGGCTGGGGAGATTGATATTCGGAGTGCGATCGCCCACGAGTTCGCCACCTGCGGCTTCCCCGATCACGAACGGTTTACCAACACTATGCTAGAGCAGGGCAGGCTGCTGATTCTGCTGGATGGGTTAGACGAAGTGCCCACCGATCGCATGAGTGATGCGATCACGAAGATTCAGGATTTTGTAGACCTTCATGACAAAAACCGTTTCATTGCGTCGTGTCGGGTTGCAGCTTATCGTCATAACTTTCGGCGGTTTACAGATGTGGCGATCGCAGACTTTGACGACGACCAGATTCAAGCTTTCATCGCCAACTGGTTTCACAGTCAGCCAAAGCTAGGGCAGGAATGCTGGGAGAAGTTGACCAGTGCTGAGTATGCCGCCGCAAAAGAGCTAACCCATACGCCGCTGCTGCTGACCTTAGCCTGTCTGTTATATCAGCGGGCAGGGCAGTTTCCAACGAATCGCGCCACTCTCTATGAACGAGCGCTGCGGGTGCTGCTAGAGGAATGGGCTGCTGAGAAGGAACTGCCGCGAGACAGCCTTTACAAAGGGCTAGACACTAAGCGCAAGGAGTTGATGCTGTCGGAGATCGCTTACGAAGCGTTTAAGGAAGACCGTTTGTTTCTCTCGAAGCGGGAAGTGGTGGAGCAGATAGAGCGATCGCTCAAAGATATGTTGCCAGATGAGAAGTTTATTGATGGGGCAGCAGTACTTAGATCAATTGAAGTCCAGCACGGGATTTTGGTAGAGCGGGCAGAGGGAATTTACTCGTTTTCTCATCTGACGCTCCAAGAGTTTTTGACCGCTCAACATATCGTGGATGATTATCACCGAGTTAAGCAACTGGTGGTTGATCACTTGACTGATGAGCGTTGGCGGGAAGTATTTCTGCTGCTAGCTGGGTTGAAAACAGCAGATGGTTTGCTCCTAAAAATGCAGCAGCAGGCTCAAACTTACCTCACTCCAAAACTGCAAGATCTACTGCATTGGGCTGACCAGATAACAACTGGTTCAGAGGGAAACTATGACCCTGTTGCTAAACGTGCTGCTGCAATCTATTTCACCCTTGCCCTCACCCTTGCCCTTGCCCGCGACCGCGACCGTGCCCTCACCCTCGGTCGCGACCTCGCTCGCGACTGCGCCCTAGACCTCACCCGCGACCGCGACCGTGCCCTCGCTCGCGACCTAGACCTCGCTCGCGACCGCGACCGCGCCCGTGCCCTAGACCTCGCCCTCGCCCTCGCTCTCGACCGCGCTCTTGACCTTGCCCTAGCCCTAGACCTCGCTCTTGCCCTAGACCGCACCAAAATCTTCAAGGACGTGAACTTAAGAAGTCTAGTCGCTAAATTAGAGGTTTTGAGAGCGCGGATCTCAGACCGAAAGCTGTCTAGGGAAGAAGCCGTTAACTTGGCTAAAGACATTCAGAAGCTCTGGCTCGATGCTCTGCATCTCAATTCAGAGTTAGTCAGTTTATCCAAAGCTGAGGTAGAGGCACTTACAACTTACCTGAATGCTGATCTTCTCTTGGTACAGTGCAGGCAGTCTGCCGTTCGGGTGTCTACAGTAGCACGGGAGGCGCTTGAGGCGCAGATGCTACGAGCTTAAAGGTAGGACGAGCAGGCATTGTTGATTTGATGCATGGATCTTGTAGGGGCGTTTCGCGAAACGCCCCTACCGTTGGAATTGCTACTTAGTGAGTGATATCTACGTTCAGCGATGTTCAACGATGCCACAGGTGAGTTTGACGACTTGGGCTTTAGAATGCAAATGCTGCACTGAGAAGAACGATCGCCCTATGGATGCCATCCCATCACTATCCCTGCTGACTGCTCTAGCGGTTTCTGTCGCTTTGACTGGAATTATTTTTATCTTGCTGGTATTGCGCGATCGCTCCTCAAGCTAGTTTTACCGGGCGATCGCAAGGGATGCCTGCTGAACGCTACGCCTCTACAGGAGGCAAACGTCGTCGCATCGTTTTCTCAGAGCAGTTTGCTGAAAGTGCCAAACTAGAAACAGCAATTCAGGAACTCAGGAGGCTGGAGCATATGACCCTCTCTACTGAAAAGAAAGTCTGGACGGATGAGGAATTTATGGCGCTATCCAGAGATGGACATCGCTATGAGTTGGTAGATGGTGAGGTCTTGGATATGGGCAATTCGGGGATGGAGCATGGTGGAATTGGCTCCCTGCTAGGCGGTCTTTTGGCAATTTATGTTAAACAGCACAAACTGGGCATTGTCTGTGATTCGAGTACAGCTTTCACGCTAAAAACTGGTAATAAGCGATCGCCTGATGTTTCCTTTGTAGCTAAAGACCGACTCAAAGGACTGAAGCGTCCTCCTCGTGGATTCTTCCAGGGTTCACCCGATCTAGCTGTCGAAATTCTTTCACCCAGCAACACCATTGAAGAGATCCACGACAAGATTGTGGAATATTTCGACAACGATACTCGTTTGGTGTGGGTGATCCATCCTGACGAGAAATATGTGCTGGTCTACCATTCACCAGAACCCGATCGCTTTCTACGCCCTGGGGATCATCTAGATGGAGAAGACATCGTACCGGGGTTTTCAATGGCGGTATCAGAACTGTTTGAAGACTGGGATTTTTAGATGGATGCCAATCCCATCGCTTTCCCTGCTAACTGCTCTAGCAGTTTCTGTCGCTTTGACGGGGATTATTTTTATCTTGCTGGTATTGCGCGATCGCTCCTCAAGCTAGTTTCACCAGGGCGATCGAGGGTAGGGGCGAAGCATTCGGACACAAAGCTTGCAACTGAATCACAATTTCTCTGCCGAATGCTTCGCCCGTACACAAAGACAGTGTCTCGTTACGAAGTCGATTCTGTATTACAGGGTGGCTGAGTTTTTGCCATTCGCGCAGAAGAGTTCAGTTTCTACGTTGCGTCACCCATTATTGACGGGTATGGATTCAGGAGCGATCGGGAATGACGAAGCAGCTGTGCGGAACAACAAAGTAGCTGTGCGGAACGACAAAGCAGCAGTACAAAACCATTCAGGAGCAGCGCAAAACCTCTCAGGAGCAGTACGGAATCATTCAGGAGCTATGCAAAATCTCTCAAGAGCAGTGCGGAATTACTCAGGAGCAGTGCAAAACCATTCAGGAGCTATGCAAAACCTCTCAGGAGCAACGGGTAAGGAGGGCGTAGCATTCGGGCAAGGATTTGGGGGCGATCGCCAAGGTTATCTGCCGAATGCTGCGCCTCTACAGCGGGTCAAACGTAGTTAGGTCGTTTCCTGAACCTCCAGAATTCCTTTAAGGCAGGTTTAACCTAGACCGCTTTACTCTGCAATGCCTGACGCAAGTTTCCCTGATGGGTTGCCAACAGGCGATCGCCCTCTTCTGCACTTACCTCTGCCCAATGCATCAGTAGGGCTAGCTTGACGCGGCGATCGCTCTTCTCTAGTAGGACGGCGGCGGCTTCGCGGCTCAAGCCCGTCAGGTCTTGCAACATTCTCAGCGCCCGGTCGTGCAGTTTGCGATTCGTAACCGCGACATCAACCATGCGATTGCCGTAGACTTTGCCCAGCTTCACCATGACTCCGGTTGAGAGGGTATTGAGGGCGAGTTTGGTGACGGTTCCGGCTTTGAGGCGAGTGGAGCCAGCCAAAATTTCAGCGCCGACCAGCAGGCGAATGTCGATGTCTACCTCAGCGCTGACTTGCTCGGCGGGCACACAGGCGATGAAGATGGTGGTGGCTCCGCGCTGATGGGCGGCTTGCAGTGCGCCATGCACGTAAGGGGTGGTGCCGCCAGCGGTGATGCCGACAACGACATCCAGGTCGTGAATTTGGTGATGGGCGATCGCCGCTGCGCCATCTTCTGCAAGATCCTCTAGCCCTTCGGAACTGCGAACGAGTGCCCCTGCACCACCTGCAATAATCCCCTGCACTAGCTCTGGCGGGGTGCAAAAAGTAGGAGGGCACTCTGCGGCATCCAACACGCCCAGTCGACCGCTGGTGCCTGCACCGATGTAAAACAGCCTTCCACCCTGACGTAATGCTTCAGCGGTGTGATCGATGGCAGCCGCCAGGGGTTCACGGGCAGCGGCGATCGCCTCAATCACCTGGGCATCTTCCCGGTTAAACAGATCGACTAGCTCCAGGCTGCTAAGCTGGTCAAGATTCTGGCTGTTGGGGTTGCTTTGCTCGGTCAGCAAGTGCCCCCGCTCGTGGGTCGGTTCAATGTCCGGCACAGATTCCTGCATGAATTACAGCAGTCCTTCTAGCTGACGGCGAATTCGGTCTAGTTCAGAATTAGAGAATTCTGGCTTCTCAGAAGCGCTCGTCCCCGGCTCAGAGAGTTCGGGAGGAGCCGCGTCAGGTTGCCAATCGGGGTTGTCTACGTTAGCGTCTGGGGGAACGGCGAGCGAGCCGTCGGGCACCAGTTTAGATTCGTACCCAGCGCTCTGGCAAAACTCTTCGACTTCTTCAGCCTCTAGACCTTCCACATCGGGACTGCCAAAGTCCTGCGCCTCTAGCATCATGGCGTAGCGGGTGGCATCGTCCTCCGTCTCAAACATGAGAACGACATTGCGATCGCCAATCTTTAGCGTGTGGATGCCTTCGTTTTCTGTTCCGGCGTTGTAAAGTAACACAAAAACTTGCATAGATCTTTAAGCTTGGTTAGAACTAACTGAATTTGAAACTTCTGAGCCAAGATTTCATTCGTTTATCTATGTTCGTCCATCAAGTGGGGATCAGTTGTTTCTGGTTTAGAAACGTAGCAAATTAGGACTTGCAGACCTGTTAAGATACACGTCTCAACGTCTAAGATGCTTGTCTCAATGTTCGTACTGCTGGCTTAATCTACCGTAAATCGTGACTGATTGAGCGATCGCCCCTCAGATTAGATTCAAAAATTTGTAGGTTGGGTGGAGTTTTGCAAAACCCAACATCCCTGGAGCCTTGGGTTTCATTCTTCAACCCAGCCTACGCAGGTTCTTCAACCCGCAATTCTGAGATACAGAAAAACAACTTCTCTTCCCCAAAATGCAACTTAATTTGGCGATACCTATTAGATCCACTCTTTCAAGGAACGTTTAAGAAGTCCGACCTTGAGCCCAAGAATACGTAGGGGTCATAGACATTCGGGCAAGGAATCCCGGCTCTCTAGGATTGACCTGCCGAATGCTACACCCTTACAGAGGATCTTGTTTACCTCTCAGCTCCTCTCAAGCCCTCTACCAAGACTGCATGACTTCAAGCAGGGATGCTTCAACTCGGTGCAGCTTCATTCCGAACGACGCAAATAACTTCCTGAAAAAGTACAACCTGATCTGTGGAAATAGTTGGCTCCTCCGTTATTCTGTCTTTGGCAGCATTCTGGTTGAGTCTGTAAAGTTTTCCTGTATTTCTCAGCACTAGGTTTTATTGCCCGTTTGTCCGTCAGCGATGCAGCCTTTTTCGCCATCAACCGTTGAGTCTTAGACACCTGGTCATCCCCCAAGAACGACATGACGAATTCGCCGAATTCAGGTCATGAACCTGAACCCACTCCACAACTCACCCCAGAACCGACTCCACCTAGAAGAAATCGTCGTTTGCGGAGGTTCTTGTTTCGCACGACTTTATTGTTCAGCAGCATTGCCGTTGTCGCTGGGGCAGTCGGGGCATGGTGGGTCTGGATTTTTATTCAAGAGCGCCTGTCTCCCCTGGTCGAGCAAAATCTCACCCAGACGCTCAATCGTCCGGTCGATTTAGGAGAGGTCGAGAGCGTTTCGTTCAACGGAATTCGCTTTGGCCCGTCCTCTATGCCCCCTACCGAAACTGATGCAGATCAGATTTCAGTAGAAGCAGTCGATGTCGGCTTTAGCCTGCTTCCCGTGCTGTTAGACCGCAGGCTAGGGCTAAACATTACCCTGATCCGTCCCGATGTCTATGTAGACTCTGCACCGGACGGTCGCTGGATTGGTACCCAGATTCGCACCCAGGAAGGTGAAGGGGGACTCAAAACCGAGCTAGAAACGATTCGCTGGCAAAACGCCAAGCTGGTGCTAGCGCCTGAGCCTGAAATTGTTGAACCAGAGATCGAAGAAGAAGTTGAAGCCGCCGAGGGTTCGGATGACGACGCTGCAACACGTGACACTGCCAGAGATGAGCAGGCTGCGGAAGAAGCGGTTACCACTCCAACTTTGGTAACGGTTGAGAATCTGAACGGGGTTGCCAGCTTTTATGACAACAACGATCGCATTGCCTATGAGCTAACCGGACAAATTGCCTCCGGCGGTACACTCCAGCTTGATGGTGAAACGCTGGTGCCAGATCAGGCAACCAATTTAGTGGTGCAGGGTCAGGAGCTATTAGCCACCGATGTTGGGGCGCTCTTGCCCTTGCCCTTGCGGTTTCGGGCAGGACGACTGGGCGGCAATTTAGAAGTTCAGTTTCGGGCAGACCAACCGATTGAGCTATTTGGGGCAGCTCGATTTCGCGACGTGACGATGGAGATCCCCGGCGTTCCCAACCAATTCAGCGAAGCGGACGGGGGACTGCGGTTTGAGGGACAGCGAGTGGCGCTGGAGGACATTGAAACGCTGTATGGGCAAGTTCCGGCGCGAGTCGGCGGCAGTTTGCACACTCAGGAGGGCTATGACATTACCGCTCAGGTAGAGTCGGCTAGCGCTAAGGACGTACTGGAAACCTTTGATTTGGAGTTTCCGATCGCCACTTCAGGCAATTTCAGAGCTGACCTTAACCTCGTCGGACCGATTGACAAGCCGCAACTGAATGGCGTTGCCGTCAATCGGACGGTCGCTAGGGTTGATCGAGTTGACCTATCAGCAGTCCGTGCCGAATTTAGCGTCACACCCCAAGCACTGACCTTCACCCAAATTCAGGCGACTCCTGCCGATGGCGGCTCGGTCAGCGGCAATGGCGAAATTGCCTTTGGCGACAATGGCGGACTGGTGTTTGATTTTGAAGGCAGAGATTTGCCGGGAGATGCACTCGCTCGTTCCTATGGCGCGACTTCTCCCAACTTTACGGTTGGGCCGGTTGGCGCTGATGTTCAGGTTTTTGGCCCACTGGGAGATTTTCAGGCGGTGATCGATTGGCGTGCCCCTGGTGCAACCTATCCCGGTCAGGGCGAAATTTTGTATGCGGGTGGCGGACTTCAGTTTCGCGATACCGTGCTTCAGGTAGCAGGCGGGACGGTCACGGGCACTGGCTCCGTTTCTGAGGGACGCTGGCAGGCGGCGGTGAGAGGGGCAGGCATTCGGTTAAGCCAGTTCTCTGACCAGTTGCAGGGGCTATTTAGCGGCAACTTGACGCTGTCGGGCAGCCTGGATGCACTAAATCCGGCAGGCGTTCGGGCAGAGGGTCAGGTCAACTTTTCAGAAGGACTTGGACCGCTCAATCGTCCCATCACTAGTGCGATCGCCTGGAACGGGGAACGGCTCCAGATTCGTCAGGCGACCGGTCCTGGCTTTAGCGCCAATGGCTTTATTGCCGCACGGCTCCAGGGTGCAGGTGCGCCTGCGGTTTCTAACATCGACCTGAACGTGCAGCTTCAGGACTACAACCTGGCAGCGCTGCCTGTACAAACTCCGCAAAACATCCAGGTTGCAGGACTGGCTGACTTTGCTGGACGCATCACGGGCACTCCCGCTGCGCTCAACGTGGTCGGAAGAACCGGGCTGAATAATTTCGTGCTAAATGGCGTCGCCTTTGATCCGGTGCTCTCTGGCGATGTTCGCTATGCCGGGGGGCAAGGGTTACGGCTCGACCTGAGGGGCAACCAGGATCGGATTGCAGTGGCGCTAGATGGCAACAATCGCCCAATCTCCTTCTTTGTGCAGCGAGATCAGGCGATCGCCCAGGGTAGACGGGAGGGCGATCGCCTCCTGGCAAATCTGGAAAGATTCCCGCTAGAAATTCTCAACCTCACACCAGCCGCCACTGTTGGGCTAGGAGAAGTGGGTGGCGAACTGACGGGCAATCTGGATATTAACCTGAATACTTATGCAACTGTGGGTGAAGTGGCGATCGCTCGTCCAGCCTTGGGCTATCTCAGAGCCGATTCCTTTGCCGGACGAATTCGCTACGCCAATGGGGTAGCCAGCCTGACAGGTGGTGAACTGCTGCGCGGCGGCAGTCGTTACCTGATTACGGGCAATGTTGACCAGAATGCCGGTTCCCAGTTTGAGGGGCAGATTATTGCCAACCAGGGCACGGTCCAGGACATTCTCGAAACTCTGCAAATCTTTGAACTGGCGGACTTTTCCAGGGGCATCGCGCCACCCACCTACGGCAATGCCTCTGCCGTTGCGCCGATTCCGATTAGCGTTCCAGATGAACCGCTGATTACCCAACTGCGCCGATTCTCAGAAATTGTGGCTCTGCGGGATCAGCAAATTGAGCAGCGCGAAGCTGCCTCAATCTTGCCTGACCTCTCAGAACTGGAAGGCACCTTTACGGCTGAGCTCAATCTTTCCGGCTCACCCCAAACAGGCGTAGCGCTGGACTTTAACCTATTGGGCGAAGGCTGGACCTGGGAAAACTACGACATCGATCGCGTCATTGTCGATGGCACCTTTGCGGAAGGCGTTCTCACCCTATTGCCCCTGCGATTAGAATCCGATGAAGCGCTGCTAGCCTTCTCAGGACAGGTCGGCGGCGAACAGCAGTCTGGTCAGTTGCGGGCTGAGAATATTCCCGTTGCGGCACTGCGCGATTTGTTTGAGGTTCCGGTTGATGTAGAGGGTGGGTTAGACGCAACTGCAACGCTGGCTGGCAGTTTGGGCAACCCTCAAGTACTGGGTGAATTTAGCCTGAATGAGGGCAGTATCAACGACACGCCTGTGCAAGAAGCGCGAACGGTATTTGGCTACAACGATGCGCGACTCAACTTTGACGGTCGAGTGGTGGTGTCAGAGCCAGAACCTTTGACGATCGCAGGCAGCATTCCCTATGCGCTGCCGTTTATGGACGTAGAATCAGACGACAAGAGCATCCGGCTAGATGTCGATGTGCGAGATGAAGGACTGGCGCTGTTGAATCTGTTTACCGACCAGGTCGCCTGGGAAGGTGGGGAAGGCTTTGTCAGCCTGGAAGTAGACGGCACTTTGAAAGAGCCGATCGCCACCGGCATTGCTGAGTTTGATGGCGCGACTTTTTCTGCTAGAGCGCTGCCTGATCCGCTCACTGACGTTAGAGGCAGAGTAGAGTTTAACGGCAGCCGCATTCAGGTTGCCTCGCTTCAGGGGCAGTTGAGCAACGGTCAGGTCACGGCTCAGGGCATCATTCCAATTTTCAATCCGTTTGATACAGAACTTATACCGGGAACAACCACTCCAGCCAATCCGCTGATGGTGACGCTTGACCAACTGGCGCTTAACTTTAAGGGACTTTATAACGGTGGCGTGGATGGTCAGGTGACGGTGAGGGGTTCAGCGATCGCCCCGGTGATTGGTGGTGAAATTCGGCTGGCAAACGGTCGCGTCTCTCTGGCAGGCAGTGATCAAGAGACTGCCGCACCCCCTGTCGTCACAGAAGAACCTGCTGAAGAAGGCTTTACCTCACCGCCCCGTCTGGATGACCTGCGAATTGTGCTGGGCGATCGCCTGCTCGTCACCCGTGAACCGCTACTCAACTTTGTCGCCACCGGAGAGTTAAACATCGACGGCACTCTGGACGACCTGCGACCAGATGGCACAATCAGCCTGCGAAGCGGTCAGGTGAACCTGTTTACAACTCAGTTCAACTTGGCGCGAGGCTACGAGCAGACGGCGACCTTTGACCCCAACCGAGGACTTGATCCATTTTTGAATGTACGCTTAGTTGCTTCCGTTCCTGAAATCACCCGCACCCCGATCACCACCACCTCTCCCTTCGTCAGCTCCGAGATTGCCGATACTAGCTCGGTTACCACCTTTGGCGCAGTAGAAACGGTGCAAATTCAGGCATCGGTTGTTGGTCCTGCCAGCCAACTGTTTGACAACCTGGAGCTAACCAGCAGCCCCTCCCGCGGTGAGAACGAAATCATTGCTCTGATCGGCGGCGGCTTTGTCGATACGCTAGGGCGGGGAGATACGACCTTGGCGATCGCCAACCTGGCCGGTTCCGCCCTGCTCACCAACGTACAAAACTTGGTTAGCGACGCATTGGGACTGAGTGACTTCCGTCTCTTCCCCACAACACTCACTTCTGAAGAAAATGAATCAACCTTTGGTCTTGCTGCCGAGCTAGGAGTCAACATCACCGGCGACCTCTCTGCCTCAGTGCTGCGAATCCTCACTGCTCAGGAACCCACTCAGTTTGGTCTGCGCTATCGACTAAGCGACGAATTCCTGCTGCGCGGTTCTACTAACTTGGATGACGACAGCCGAGTCATTTTGGAATATGAGACCCGCTTCTAATATGGAATCCGTTTCGTGAAGCGCTATTGGGTGTAGGGCTGATTGACTGACAAATCTTCTGAGGTTGGGTGGGTGGAGCAAAGCGAAACCCAACTTCTGCCTCGATTCTGTTGGGTTCCGCGATGCTTCACCCAACCTACAGAATATCAATGGTTTTGGGAGTTTTGTCAGTCAACCAGGGGTGTCGGGGCAAAGCATTCGGGCACAAACTCTGCAACTCAATCGCCATCCTTGTTCAGTTAATGACTATCTGAACCATCCAAAGCTGATTTCACCTTGGCATCCCAACCCAGCGGCTGCATCCATCCCGGATAAACAGGACGAGGAGTGGTTAGCTGGTCAAGTTGCTCAATCTCGGCAGGGGAGAGGGTCAGATCTGCGGCTTTCAGATTGTCCTCAAGCTGGTGCATTTTGTTTGCGCCAACGATAACTGAGGAGATAAAGGGTTTAGTGAGAATCCAGGCGATCGCCACCTGTGCCGGGGAAGCCCCATGTTCCTGAGCAATTTGGCGAGTCACGTCCACCACGTCATAGCCCTGTTCCACATCAATCGGGGGAAGTTTAAACTCATTTAACCTTGCCCCCTCCGGGTTTGGATTGTCGCGAGTGTATTTACCGCTCAAAAAGCCACCTGCTAAGGGACTCCAGACCAACACGCCAATTCCCGCATCTTCCACAAAGGGAACCACTTCATACTCCAAATCACGTCCCAACAGTGAGTAATACATCTGAGCCACAACGAATGGAGCATAGTTGTACTGTTTCTGAATTCCTACCATCTTGGCAGCTTTCCACGATGGGAAGTTGGAGTAGCCGATATAGCGCACCTTACCCTGCCGCACCAAGTCCTCTAGAGCGCGTAAGGTTTCCTCTAAGGGGGTAATCGGGTCAGGAATGTGAAGCTGGTAGAGATCAATATAGTCTGTGTTTAGCCGTTTTAGGCTGGCTTCGGCTGCCGCCATGATGTGACGATAGGAGGAACCTGTATCTGTAATGGCGTTACCTACTCGAAAGCCCGCTTTGGTGGCAATGATTACCTCATCTCGACGATTTGCTAGAGCTTTACCAAGAATGATTTCAGACTGCCCGTTGGTATAGGCATCTGCCGTATCAAATAGGTTGATTCCAGCCTCCAGGACTCGTCCTATCATTTGATCTGCTGCCATCTGGTCAATATCGTTAGTCACTCCAGGCACAAGTTGACCTTCGCCAAAAGTCATTGCGCCAAAGGAAAGGCGTGAAACAACTAAACCTGTTTTTCCAAGTGTGGTGTATTGCACAAAAAAGATCCTCTACTACACTAATCGGTCTGGGATGGGCTTCAGATCATAGGTCTTCCAGAAAAATGCATCAGCCACGTGTTGGTTTCCAGGAAAATTAATGGCTTCTGCAATGCGGCTATTTTCAATCCGGAATAGCAGCGACCACAGCTCATCAATGTTTTCGCCTTGCTCCAAATTACTCCAACCGCGATGTACATCTACAACATAATTATCGTTACCTCCAAGAAAAAGTACCTCTGCTTTAAACTGTGCTTTGGCAAGCTGATCAAAAAAAGCAAGTACTTCATCTACTCCGCGCTTGGTTCCAGCTAGAGGGTGATGACCTGGAATAGTCCAGGTAATATCTGGAGCAAAAATTTCTCGAACTGTCGCTAAATCGCCGCGCCCATAGGCTTGATAATAGCGCTGCACGATCGCCACATTAGGATGATCGGTTGATGGAGTTTGAGCGATCGCCTCTCTAGAAGAACTCTGGCTTCCCAGAAATAATGAAGCAGCAGAAACGGCTCCAAATTTCAAAAAATCTTTGCGGGTTTGTCCATTAGCCATTGTTATGTTCTGCGTAAGTTATTTTGTGAGATAACCGCCTGTTGCATCTAAATCTGTACCTGTGATGCAGCTTGCATCATCAGAGCTGAGAAACATAACGTTTCTCGCAATCTCCTCAGGCATAACAATTCGCTTAATCGGATAGTCTTGTGAAACAGTTTCAAAGTCAGTATTCCATGCAGCTAGAGCACGTCGTAGCATGGGGGTATCGACTGCACCTGGAGCAATTGAATTGATGCGAATGTTTTGATCTGCATATTCTAGCGCTGCCACTTTCGTGAGTGAGAGTACAGCGTGTTTACTGGCACTGTAAGGGGCGATTGTGGCAAAGCCGACATGGCTAGAAACAGATGCATTATTGACAATCACTCCACCCCCCTGACGCAACATGTATGGAATTTCATACTTCATAGACAGGAAAACGCCTGTGGCATTAGTCATCATCACGTCCATCCAATCAGCTAGGGGGCGATCGGCAATGGTGCTGGGAGAACTTTCAATTCCAGCATTGTTGAAGGCGATATCAATCTTTCCGTATTGCTCCACACAGGTATCAACAAAAGATTTCACATCCTCTTCAACCCGCACGTCAGCTCGTTGATAAGTGGCATTGCCGCCGCCATCCCGGATACTTTGAGCCACCTGCTCTCCTAAGGTTTCGCGCCGACCACAAAAGTGAACGGTAGCACCTTCAGCAGCAAAGGCGCGAGCGGTGGCTTCTCCAATTCCAGATGTGGCTCCTGTAATCAGGACGACTTTACCCGCAAAGCGACCATTAGGATTCACACTTGCCTGCGGCTCTGGCGGATTTTGGGTGTTGGCTTGAGCGGTTTGAGGGGCGATCGCCGCTGCAAATCCAGCTGCCCCAATTGCTCCCGTAGTCAGGATTCGGCGACGACTAATATCTGACATCATGCTTCTACCTATCTTGCTCAAAAATCGGTAATCAGCAGGATACAGGCAATGTTC
Source organism: Leptolyngbya sp. FACHB-671 (assembly GCF_014695745.1). Classification (NCBI taxonomy): domain Bacteria; kingdom Bacillati; phylum Cyanobacteriota; class Cyanophyceae; order Leptolyngbyales; family Leptolyngbyaceae; genus Leptolyngbya; species Leptolyngbya sp. FACHB-671. The sequence goes on from NZ_JACJOV010000129.1 coordinate 25,949, forward strand.
TCAAACAGTCTAGGAAATTCTTGCTATTTTGTTGCTAGGGCGATCGCCGCTTTAAAGTTGCGCTTTAAATTCATGAAGATTTTAGTAGTAGAAGATGACAAACTCACAGCCGAAGCACTAGTCGCAACACTTGCCAACCAAAACTATACGGTCGAAACAGTCGCAACAAGTGAAGCAGCCTGGGATTTAACAGAAGCCTTTGCCTATGACCTGATTTTGCTAGACGTGACGCTGCCTAAACAAGATGGGATTAGCCTATGTCAACAGTTGCGATCGCACGGACATCAAATGCCTATTCTCCTGCTAACGGCTCGAAATAGTAGCCAAGACAAGGCGATCGGCTTAGATGCAGGCGCAGACGATTACGTCGTAAAACCCTTTGACCCAGAAGAATTAGCCGCCCGAATTCGAGCCTTGCTACGTCGCAACCAGGGAATCGCCCAATCAGTGTTGGAGTGGGGAGACTTGCAGCTTGACCCCAAAAGTTGTGAGGTAACATATCGTGACAAACCAGTATCGCTCACAGCTAAAGAATACGCACTGCTAGAGCTATTTTTGCGAAACAGCCGCCGTGTATTTAGCTGTGGGGCAATTTTGGAAAATCTCTGGTCATTTGGAGAAATTCCCAGTGACGAAGCCGTTAGGACTCACATTAAAGGACTGCGACAAAAGTTAAAAGCAAAAGGTGCCCCGCCCGATTTGATCGAAACAGTTTATGGCATCGGCTATCGCCTGAAACTTGGAAAACAGCAAGTCGAAAAAAGCCACCCAGACTCAAAAGAGCAGCGGGACACAGAAACACTCCATTCTTCTATCCAAAATTCACTCGCTCAAATTAGTCAGCCGACTCAACAGCAAACTCTGGCACTGGTCAGCAAAGTCTGGTATCGGTTTAAGGAGCGGGTGGGTGAGCAGGTTGGGGTATTAGAAACAGCCATTTCCGCGCTACAGCAGCAGCAATTGAACTCAGAATTATGGCAACAAGCCAAGCAGGAAGCTCATACGTTAGCAGGTTCTTTAGGCACATTTGGCTTATCCGAGGGGTCGCAACTAGCCCGATGGATTGAACAAACGCTCAAAACCGAATCGCCCTTGAGCCAGGATGAAGTCACCTATCTGCAAGAGTGGGTCAGCTTGCTGCGGCAGGAGGTTGAACGTTCCACAACTGAAGATACAACCCAAACCCCAATCGAAGACGAGCATCCATTGCTGTTGATTGTAGATCGCGATCGCCCCTTAGCCAACCAACTCATTGCTGAAGCGCCAGCCTGGGGATTTCGGGCCGAAGTTGCAGCGAACTTGACCCGTGCTAGAGATAAGATTCATCTACAACCGCCCGATATCGTGCTCCTAGATCCAGCCATTTCTCCAACGATGGCAGAAAGCCTCACTTTGTTGGCTGATTTAAATAAACAGGTTCCTCCTATTCCGGCGATCATTTTCACCGAACATAATGAGTTAACGGAGCGCCTGGAGGTAGCACGATTGGGAGGACGCACCTTTTTGCAAAAATCGCTGCCGCTTTCACAAGTGCTGGAGTCGATCAACCAGGTTCTACATCAAGCAGATCAAGCAAAAGCGGGCGTGATGGTGGTTGATGATGATCCAAAGCTGTTGGCAATTGTGCGATCGCTGCTAGAACCCTGGGGACTCAACATTACAACCCTTGCCGATCCACGCCAGTTTTGGGAAACCTTGGAAGCCACCTCCCCTCGCCTGCTGATTCTAGATATTGAAATGCCGCAAATTAACGGCATTGACCTCTGCCAAATCGTCCGAAATGACTCCCGCTGGAGCAGCTTACCGATTCTGTTTCTCACCGCGCATACCGATGCTGACACTGTAAACCAAGTTTTTTCGGTCGGTGCTGATGACTTTGTCAGTAAACCGATTGTCGGACCAGAACTCGTCACGCGCATCATCAATCGTCTAGAACGAATTCGGTTCTTGCAAAACTTAGCTGAAACTGACCCACTCACTCAGGTTTCAACTCGGCAAAAGGCAGCTCAAGAGTTGGATAAGTTGCTCCGGTTGGCAAAACGGCATAATCAACCCCTATGCCTATTTGTTCTAGGTTTAGAGCAATTTGAGCAGGCTGGCGATCGCCCCCATCACTCTCTGACAAGTCACTCTCCGGCAAATGAAATACTACGCCAAACCGGAGAACTGTTGCGCCGCTCATTTGAGCCAGAAGATGTAGTGGCTCGTTGGAGTGAGAAAGAGTTCGTGATTGGTGTGTATGGCATAGACAAGCAAGACGGTACACAGCGGTTAAAGAATCTGCTAAACGCGTTGCGGCAAGAGTCTTTTGCAGATTCTGGTATGCCTAACTCTAATACACCTAACTCTAATACGCCTAAACGGGCAGCCCAATCGCTCGATACTTCTCGGCTGACATTTAGTGCAGGAGTAGCTCAATATCCCGAAAATGGAGACAGTTTAAACACACTGTATCAAGCTGCAAATTCAGCACTTCTATGAGCAAAGACGACTGGTAATGGTCACATCACCGGAGTGTAGCTTAGACTACACCAATGGCTATAATTTAGCCTTCTTTCAAGAGGTATTATGCAGGATTTAATGCAAGTTTTTACTGCTGAGAGATTTATTCCCCACGGGCATTGTTATCTTTGGAAGCCAGAGTTGGTTTGGCTTCATGTCGTATCAGATACTTTGATTGCGCTCGCCTACTATTCAATTCCTCTAGCCCTAATTTACTTTGTAGGCAAACGAAAAGACTTACCCTTTAATTGGATATTTTTGCTCTTTAGTAGCTTCATTGTTGCCTGTGGTACGACCCATTTAATGGAGGTATGGACACTCTGGCATCCAACCTACTGGTTATCAGGGACGCTCAAAGCAATCACAGCCGCAGTCTCGCTCTACACCGCAATTTGCCTCATCTTTTTACTTCCTAAAGCACTGGTTTTTCCGAGTTTGGCAGCCATCAATCAAGACCTTGAACGGGAAATGGGCGATCGCCAACAGGTAGAAGAAGCCCTAAAAGTGAGTGAACAGCGGTTGCGGCTAGCCTTAGAAGCAGTTCAAATGGGCACCTGGGACTGGAACTTGTTAACTCACCAACTGATCTGGTCTGAAGAACATGAACGTTTGCTAGGTCTAGCTTCCGGTACGTTTGATGGAACTTATGAAACCTTTGTTGCCTGTCTCCATCCAGAAGACCGTGAGAGTTTAACAGAAGCAGTCGATCTGGCCCGTCAAGAACAAACTGACTATAACCAAACTTATCGAGTTATCTGGCCCGATGGCAGTACTCACTGGATTGAGGGTAGAGGCAAATTCTTTTATAGTGAGACAGGTGAACCTGTGCGAATGATAGGTACTGCTAGGGATGTTAGCCCTCGCAAACAAGCTGAAGTAGCCTTGCAAACTGAAAAAAATAATTTAGAACTGAGAGTCGCAGAACGCACCGCAGAACTGCTCCAGGTCAACAGGCGATTGCAATCCGAACTGGAGGAACGGAAGCGTATTCAAGAGGCTCTGGAGGTTTCTCAGGCTCGGTTTGCTGGAATTTTGGATATTGCAGAAGATGCCATCATTTCCATCGATCGCAACCAGCATATTACTTTATTTAACCAGGGAGCAGAAAGAATCTTTGGCTATTCCGCAGCGGAGGTAATCGGGCAACCGCTCGACATCCTATTACCCTTAGGCACTGCTCAAATACATCGACACCATGTAGCTGACTTTGGGCACTCTGAAGTGCAATCTCGCCGCATGGGAGAACGGCGCGAAATTTTTGGTCGCCATAAAGACGGTAGCGAATTTCCCGCAGAAGCCTCTATCTCCAAGCTGAACTTAGACAGAGAAGTATCCTATACCGTGTTTCTGCAAGATGTCACCGATCGCAAACTAATCGATCGGATGAAAAATGAGTTTGTTTCTGTGGTGAGTCATGAACTCCGCACTCCTCTAACCTCCATTCATGGTTCGCTAGGAATGCTTGCCAGTGGGTTACTCAAGGCAGACTCACAGCAGGGCAAACGAATGTTGCACATTGCAGTAGACAGCACCGATCGCCTGGTGCGCTTGATCAATGACATTCTCGACATTGAGCGCATTGAATCTGGACAAGTGCAAATGGAGAAACAATGCTGCAATGTTGATGACCTCATTACAGAAGCCGTGAATGTGGTACAAGCCCTGGCTGATAAAGGTGAAGTAACGTTGTCTGTTGCCAGCCTATCGATCTCACTTTGGGCTGACCCCGACCGGATTGTACAAACCCTCACCAATTTACTCAGCAATGCAATTAAATTTTCTCTAACTGGAAATACAGTTTGGTTAACCGTTCAACAGCAGCAAGAACTAGTTTTGTTTACCGTCAAAGATCAGGGGCGCGGCATTCCTTTAGATAAACTGGAGAGCATCTTTGAGCGCTTTCAGCAGGTAGACTCCTCCGACTCGCGCAATCATGAAGGCACCGGCTTGGGGCTAGCGATCTGTCGCAGTATTGTGCAACAGCACGACGGTCAAATCTGGGTTGAAAGTGTTTTGGGTGAGGGCAGTACTTTCTATTTCACCCTTCCAATTCACCCCTCCGATTCACCCTTATGAATAGCAGACCTGAATCAGTGACTCAGAGGAAACGATGACAGCAAAACGGATTTTGGTGGTGGATAACGAGCAGTATATTCAGGAGGTAGCGCAGGTATGCCTGGAAACTGTAGCGGGTTGGGAAGTGTTAATTGCCAGCTCTGGGCAGGAATGCTTGCATCAAGCCGAAACGGAGCAACCGGATGCCATTCTGCTGGATGTGATGATGCCTGATATGGATGGCATCGCAACCTTTCAAAAACTTCAGGAAAATCCAGCCACAAAAGCAATTCCCGTAATTTTATTGACGGCAAAGATTCAATCTTCTGACCGTCGCCGCTATATACAAATGGGGCTGACTGCGGCGATCGCCAAACCCTTTAACCCGCTCGAACTGGCTGGTCAAGTTGCTACTGCGTTGGGTTGGACATTAGAACGCTGATAGCATGGACGTGTGGGGGAGATTGATAGAAGCCATAAATTAGGACAAAAAGATGGGTGATATCGTCATCGGACTGGATTTAGGGACAGGGGGTGTACGGGCGATCGCCGTCGATCTGCAGGGGAGGTTAGTCGCGCAGGCAGTAGGCAGCTATCCATTGCTTACCCCAAAACCAGGTTGGACAGAGCAACATCCATCCGACTGGGTAACGGTCAGCCTAACTGCCTTGTCCACTCTGGCTCAACAGTTAGAAAGTCATCGAATCATTGCCCTGGGGCTATCCGGTCAAATGCACGGCATGGTTCCTCTCGATGCAGCAGGAAATGTGATTCGTCCGGCAATTTTATGGAATGACCAGCGTACCGGCAAGGCAGTAGAAGAGATTGAACATATCATTCCCCGACAGGAATTAATTCAACGGACTGGCAATCCTGCCATTACTGGGTTTCAGCTTCCTAAGTTAGTGTGGCTGCGGACAGAAGAGCCACAAGCCTATGCTCAGGTACAACAGATTTTGCTGCCTAAAGATTATCTGGGCTATGTACTAACTGGAGAATCGGTGACGGAGCCATCTGATGCATCCGGTATCGGCTGTTTAAACCTGGCAAAACGCCAGTGGGATACTGATTTACTCGATGCACTACAGATTTCACCGGACTTGTTTCCTCAGGTCATTGCGTCTACAGCGATCGCAGGTCGCTTAAAACCTGATATTGCCAGTCAAATAGGACTTCCCGCTGGCTTACCCGTAATTGCAGGTGGGGGCGACAATCCCACTGCTGCGATCGGGCTGGGTATCTCATCCAACAACTTGAACCGGGGAGGGTTGAGTATTGGCACGTCAGGGGTAATTTTTGTTCCGTGTGATCGCCCCACTCCAGACCCAGAGGGACGTGTGCATCTGTTTTGTCATGCGGATGGTGGCTATCATTTATTGGGAGTCACTTTAGCGGCTGGAGGTGCGCTGCGCTGGTATCGTGACACATTTGCTCCCAAAGTAGACTTCAAAGAGTTGATGGTGTTAGCGGAGCAGTCTCCACCGGGGGCAAATGGCGTTTTGTTTTTGCCACACCTATCTGGAGAACGCAGTCCCTACCTCGACCCAGATGCCCGTGGGGCCTGGGCAAACCTATCTCTCGCCCATACACAGGCAGATTTAGTAAGGGCAGTGTTAGAAGGTGTAGCGTTGGGCTTGCGCGAGGCATTGGAAATCGTGAATGCGATCACATCAGTGCATCAACTTACGGTTACTGGAGGTGGAGGGCGATCGCCAGTATGGGTCAAAATTCTGGCTGATGTTCTCAGTACAGAACTGGTCATGCCCCAAACCGAAGAAGGAGCCGCCTATGGAGCCGCACTACTAGCAATGGTAGGGGTTGGAGCCTATGCCGATTTAGAAAGTGTGTTTAAACTGATTCCTGATAGCAGCGCAAGAATTCAGCCTCAACAAAATTCTGTTTACGAAGTGGCGCTTGAGCGTCATCGAGCTTTGTATCAAGCCCTCAAAGCAGTTCGCTAAGGATCGTGGACTTAATAATTCCGAATTCTTGTGTAGGATGCTTTAGTGTAGCGTAACGCATCCTACAAATTCTACTGCTGCATTGTGAATGCAAGTTGCTTTAACCCTGATACCCCACCGTTGCAGAGGGCGATCGCACCCGCAAATTTTGACTGCTATCCAAAACCGCGATCGCTATAGACTAAAAGCAGTCTTGATCACAAAATCTCTGTATGTCCTCTTTGGAAGAACTCCAACAGCAGCTTGAGCAGTTTCGAGCGGCGAGCCAAAACCTTCAGCTTGAGCCGTTATTGACGCGGGCAGCTTTGCAGCGGTTAGGCGTGGAGTATCAGACCGAGCTGATTGATGAATTAGAGCAGGCGATCGACGACTCGATCGGACTGGATGAAAAGCTGATTTTTACCGGACATACCGGATGCGGCAAATCGACGCTGCTGGCAGAACTCAGGTTTCGACTGATCGAGACGGGACGCTATTTTGTGGTGATGTTTTCGATCGCAGACACGATCGAGCGATCGGCAGTCGATCACGTCAACATTTTATTTTCGATGGCGGTGCAGATGCTAGAAGCCGCCGAACAGCAGCAGGTCAAGCTTCAGCCCGGAATTCAGAAAGCGCTGTATCAGTGGTTGGGCAAGCACACCAAAACGGAATCGCAAGCGGTAGAAGCCGAGATCGAAGCCAATGCACAGGCAGCCGTGAAAGCTGGAATTCCCCTGCTGCTGGAGTTTCTGGCGGCGATTAAGTCGAAGCTGAAGGTTAATTCTGTAGTACGAGACGAGATTTCAGTCGAATTCGCCCGCAAAATTTCTGATTTGATTGCTCAAATTAACGTTATTCAAAGCTATATCATGAATGCGACTGGGCAGCAGGTTGTTGTGATCATTGATGACTTAGATAAGCTGGATTTAAGCATCACAGAATCAATCTTTAGCAAAAATATTCAGCCCCTACTTGATCCAGAATTTCGGATTGTTTACACAATTCCGATCGCCACCCTGCGTGAAGTGTCTTTGCGAAGAGGAATTGAACAGCGAGTTAAGCAAATTTATTCGATGCGAGTGGCGAAGTTCTTTAGCAAAGCAACGGTGAGATCGTCCGATCGCGTTCCAGATGCTGCCTGTGTAGAGCTGTTTGCCGAAGTGCTAGATAAGCGACTGCCGCCAGAGCTGATCGATTTAACGGTAAAGCAGCAAATGCTGCTGAAAAGCGGTGGAGTACTCCGCGAACTGATTCGGATTGTCGATCGCTGCTGTGATAAGTGCAAGACAGACATTCGCGGACAGATACGGCGATCGCAGTTCGACAAACCACCCGTGGTGATCAATCAGCAGGTGCTTGATCAGGTGATGACCGATTTGCAGATTGAATATGCAGAGCCACTGGGTCGCAACGACTATAAACTGCTGAAGTTTATCTATGATGAATTTGAACCGGAAGATGCCGAAAATCAGCGGTTTTTGGATTTGCTGCACGGGCTGTATATGCTGGAGTATCGCAATGCCGCCCAGTGGTATGACCTTTCGCCGATCGTGATTGACTTGATGCGGCAGCGAGGAGATCTATGACATCGCCATTCAGTCCTTCTCGGACGAATGAGGAAACCTATGAAGAGCTAATCTCGCTGATTGAAAACAGTCAGGGGCGACTGGCTCCCATCATCGTGGCATGTGATGACTGGGCGCTGCGGCAGCGAGTGATCGATCGCTACGAGGCAGAAGCGCGACAGGCAAACATCCTTCCCTATCGTGTCGAGCTGGGACGTGAACCCAGTGTGCGGGCAGCGCTGGCAAACCTGAAGGAAACGAACGCAGCGCTTCAACAGGGCAGACCCGCCGTGTTTACAATCACAGGAGCAGACACCCTGCTGCGAGTAACGCTGAAACCCGAAGACGAACAAAGCGAACTCGATAAGTTTTTTGGCTATTTGCAGTGGACTCGCGAGGGACTGCGCGAGTTTCGCTATCCGATCGTGCTGTGGGTTTCCCATCGCATCCTCAAAGAAATCAGCCGCCGCGCTCCAGACTTTTGGAGCTGGCGCAAAGCAGTCTTACGATTTAGAGCCGAAACAAAAGCCACTGTGAATGAAGGCATAACAGTGGATAGCGGTACATTCAATGCAGATCAACTTGCGGTAGGGAAAGGGCGATCGCCTCTTGCGATACAACACAATGAGCCGCGTAATGACTTTCTGCCACCGCTAGAAGAACTGCAAGCAGAAATTCAGCGGCTAGAATCAACCGCACCAGACTCACCCAACCTGGCAACCCTATATGACCAACTAGGGCGAGTCTATGCCGATCGCGTCACGACTGGAAAAGCAGCAGACTTAGATCAAGAACGACAAGCGGCGATCGCATCCTTTCAAACTGCAATCAACCGATATCAACAACTTGATCGAAAATCTGCTCAGGCTGCTGCTTTGAATCAACTGGGAAACTTTCTGTATTCTCAATCCAGATTTAGAGACGCGATCGACTTTCATCAGCAGCACTTGAGCATTGCTCGCGAGATTGGTGATCGACGAGGGGAAGCCAATGCTTTGAGCAATCTCGGTATTGCCTACTTCTCGTTAGGGCAGTACCAGCAGACGATCGACTTTTATCGGCAGTCGTTAGCGATCGATCGCGAAATTGGTGATCAACAAGGGGAAGTTATTGCTTTGAGCAATCTCGGTATTGCCTACTTCTCGTTAGGGCAGTACCAGCGGGCGATCGACTTCTATCAGCAGTCATTAACGATCGAACGCGGGATTGGTAATCGACGAGGGGAAGCCTATGCTCTGGGCAATCTCGGTCTTGCCTATAACTCATTAGGGCAGTACCCGCAGGCGATCGACTTCCATCAGCGGCACTTGAACATCGCTCGCGAGATTGGCGATCGACAAGGGGAAGCCTATGCTTTGGGCAATCTCGGTCTTGCCTACTTCTCGTTAGGACAGTATCAAGAAGCATTGGAGAAGATCCAACAAGCAAAGCAACTGTTTTTTGAGATTGAGCTTGATTACAAAGTTGAGCAGTGTGATCAGTTCATCAATAAAATTAGGCAAAGCATGGCAGTAAAACCGCACCCTCAAGAATGAGTATCGCTGTGGGTTTACTTTTTAATGGGGCTTGGCGATCGCTCTGCTAATTGCGTGGCTGCTTTAGTGTTTGCGACTGCATAACGAATGGATCAGGTGACATTGGCAATGTGAGTCGATGCAATGGTAATATTGGCGGATACAGTAGGATGCGATCGCCCTACAGCGTTAATGAAGGCGATCGCTTTGCTGCTGTCAGCCAATGCATTGGCAATGGATTAAGATTTTTGTGTAATGCGATCGCCCGTATCTAATTGTTGCTCAACCACAGAATTTCCTCTTCTCCAAGCATTCTGTACACTAAATTTCGCTGAGAATGGCTTCAGCGGCAGCTTCATCAGTAATCAATCCGGTGATTAATTTACCGCGCAAAGCCGCTAAGATCGCGTCTGCTTTTTTAGCGCCATTCGCTAAACCAATCGTTAGCCGCTTTGCCGGTTGTTCCAGCGGAACGCCAGCCACTCGGTTGTTGGTTCCCTGTTTCAGCAAAATGCCGTGCTGGTCGTATGCCCACCCGGCAATTTCACCCGTAGCACCCAGTTCAATCAGTTCGGTGAGTTCGTTGTCATTAATGAACCCATCATTATGCAGCGGGCCATTCCAGGCAATTTGACCAATACCAACATAGGTTGCTTTTGCCTGCTCTACCAATGTTTTGACCGCAATAAACGATCGCTGCGTTTGCAGTAGATCTCGTTCTTCAACACTGGTAGCCACGACCGGAGTTGGAACTGGGTAAACCTGAGAACCGACACGATCGGCTAAGTGAATCACGACTTCATAGCGTCCCGCTCGCCCATACTGAGACATATTACCAATAATAGAGACAATTTTGTGTTGGGGCTGGTACATGGACGAGATTTGATCAACCATTGCCCGCAACGTCCGACCTGACGAAAAGGCAATCACCGTCGGCGTTTTGTTGACCAGATAGGACTCTAAATGAGTGGCAGCACACACTCCAATTCCCGTCAGGTTATCCTGATTGGCTGCATCAGTGGGTACGACTTCACACAGCGCCAACCCAAACTTGTCGCGCAGAGACTCCGCTAGCGCAATGCACTCACTCAAGGGATGATCGAGCCGAAACTTAATCAGCTTCTCACTCACAGCGAGGGCAACCAATCGCTGTGCGGCTTGACGCGACACATTGAGTTTTGTCGCAATCTCTTCTTGAGTGTTTCCGGCAATGTAGTAGAGCCAGGCCGCATGAGCTGCCAAGTCGAGTTTGCGATCGCGCCGTTCTGTCCAGGGTTCTCTCATATGCCGTTGATCAAAAGGAGGTCCAAGGAGACAATCACTTTCACAGTCAAAATATTGTCTATGCCCAAAATTATGACGTTTCTAAAGCAATTCAGAGGAAACATCTACTGAATGAGAGATTTACATCCTGGGCATATCAACAAGTGTGAAGCTTTTGCTCAAGGGGCGATCGCCTATATTCCTCCTGTCACCTCCAAGTTGAATCCTGTAATATAGCTCGACTCATCGCTCATCAAAAAAGCGACCCCATTGGCGACTTCCTCCAAATGCCCCAAACGTCGCAATGGAACAGAGTTAATCATCTGCTGCTCAACTACTTTGGGGTCGGCATCAAAGTACTGAGATCCTACCGCTGCCTGTAGTTCGGTCTGTCGCGTCCACATTGCACCAGGGCCAATCAGAGCAGGGGCAAGCGAATTTACCCGAATCCCGTAAGGAGCCAAATCCCTTGCAGCCGTTTGCGTCATCCCCACGACTGCAAATTTAGAAGTGCCATAGGCCAACATATTAGGGGGACCAGAAACCCCTGCATGACTCGCCATGTTGACGATCGCTCCCCCACCTGATTGGCGCATCTGTCGTGCTGCCGCCTTCAGCACATGAAAGACCCCAAGAACGTTAATCTCTATCACCTTTTGGAAGTCATCTTCGGGATATTCATCTGTTGTGGCGAATACTCCCTGATACCCTGCATTGTTGAACACATAATCAACTTGGCGATCGCTCTGTTTCAATTGCGCTGCCGCTTTGGTAAAGGCTTGGGTCACATCGCTGGAACTCGTTACATCACAGCGCAGCGTGACAACGGGAACATCAAAGCTTATTAATTCCTGTGCCACATCTTCCAGCTTTGCCTCGTTCAAATCGGCCAGCACTACACCTGCCCCATTTGCTGCAAAGCGATGGGCCGTTGCCCGCCCAATATCTCCAGCACCACCTGTGATCAGAATGGCTTTACCTGAAAAGTTATAGGTTGCTTGAGTCGTCATCTTTTAATTCCTTGTGAATAAATATTGCAAATGTTGCTTTCTTTCTCAGTAATCTTCGAGAGACGGATATGATTTCAATTATTGAGCAAATGCTCAGCATTGGAGCATAATATCAACTTCTGTAACAGAGAAAGCCCCTCCACGTTCAACTCAATGCTGCCAATTTAGATTCGGTTGTGCGGACGTTTCATGCACAGTTTGTCGTGATTAGATTTTTAATAAAAAAAGGAGTCGTGCGATGCGTCAATTTCGCTTCGCTAAGATGATTGCGGCATTCCTGATAGGAATTCTGCTAGTCCAAATCCATGCCTGTTCGCCCAGTTCACAGGATTCCGAAGGAGCATCGGGTTCGCAGGCAAATGAGAATACAACTTTGACGATCGCCACAGTCAACAACAGCGACATGGTGGTCATGCAAGATCTTTCAAAACAGTTTGAGGAAGAGAACCCTAACATCAGCTTGAAATGGGTTGTGTTAGAGGAAAACGTGCTGCGTCAGCGTGTCACCAACGACATTGCCAATCGAGGCGGTCAGTTTGACGTACTCACTATTGGCACTTATGAAACACCCATTTGGGCAGAGCAGGGCTGGCTGCTTCCGTTTGAGAATTTGCCCGCAGAGTATGACGTAGAAGACATTCTGCCCCCTGTACGCGATGCACTTTCCTATGAAGACAAGCTCTATGCGCTGCCTTTTTATGCGGAAAGTTCAATGCTTTACTACCGCAAAGACTTGTTTGACGCAGCAGGTATCACGGTGCCCGACCAACCAACTTACGAGCAGGTGAGAGAATGGGCAGCAGCGGTACATGATCCTGATAATGGCGTGTACGGCATTTGTTTGCGCGGTAAGCCAGGTTGGGGTGAGAATACGGCGTTATTCACCACAATGGTGAATACCTTTGGCGGCAAATGGTTTGATACGAACTGGCAGCCTACTTTGGATAGCCCTCAGTGGAGAGAAGCGTTAACGTACTACGTTGATATTCTTAACCAGTATGGACCGCCGGGAGTCAGTTCTAATGGGTTTAATGAAAACTTGGCTCTGTTCTCGACCGGCAATTGTGGGATGTGGATCGATGCAACCGTTGCTGCGGGTAAACTTGCCGATCCAGATGAATCTCAGGTAGCTGATACTGTTGCTTTTGCTCGTGCGCCTGTCGCAAGCTATCCCAACGGTTCTAACTGGTTGTGGGCATGGTCGCTGGCGGTTTCCGCTTCGACCCGATCGCCTGAAGCGGCACAAACCTTTATCCAATGGGCAACCTCTAAACCTTATGTGCAACTAGTGGCTCAAGAGCGGGGCTGGGTTGCTGCACCTCCCGGAACTCGACGCTCAACTTATGAGCAGGCAGAGTATAAAGAAGCGGCTCCGTTTGCTGATATTGTGTTGACCTCGATCGAGTCTGCTGACCCTAGCAAACCAACCGCCGACCCGGTGCCTTACAAAGGAGTGCAGTTTGTTGCGATTCCTGAATTCCAGGCGCTCGGAACCCAGGTCGGACAGACCCTTGCAGCAGCACTAACGGGGCAAGTTTCAGTGGATCAAGCGTTGCAGCAAGCTCAAGCTAATGCAGTAGAAACGATGAAACGAGCAGGTTACATATCGTAGCTTAGTTCTCGTTATCGTGTAGGGTGCGTTAGCGTTCAGCGTAACGCACCTCGATTAGCTCAAATCACGCCTGATGTAAGGCGATCGCAACAGGTACGTGCCTTCTAATTACAACGGTGCGTTACGGCGTTGCCTAACGCACCGTACGGGATTCCCACATTAACTCTTAAAAGCTATGTCCTCTACACTGGCGGTTAAGCCTCACAATACAAAGACCTCTAAACGGCAGGTGGCAACACTGCCGCTGGTTGCGCCTTCTGTCTTGGTTTTGCTGATCTGGATGATTGTGCCGCTGTTGATGACGCTGTGGTTTTCACTTCAGCGGTACAACCTACTTAACCCAGCAAATACTGGTTTCGCAGGGCTAAACAACTATATTTCGTTGCTTTCCACTTCGTCACTGTGGATCTCGATCTTCAATACGCTGGTACTGGTGGGTTCTGTCCTGGTCATTACGATCGCCCTGGGAACCCTTTTAGCCGTTCTATTTAACGAAGAATTCTGGGGACGCAGCATTGCCCGATTGTTGGCGATCGCCCCTTTCTTTGTGATGCCGACCGTAAGTGCCTTGATCTGGAAAAATATGCTGATGCATCCGGTCAACGGACTGTTCGCCTTTGTGACGCGAGCGCTAGGCTTGGGGTCGATTGACTGGTTTGCTCAATATCCCATGCTGTCGGTGATTTTGATCGTGTCGTGGGAATGGTTGCCGTTTGCCCTGTTGATTTTACTCACGGCGATTCAATCTCTGGATCATGAACAGGTAGAAGCCGCTCGTATGGATGGGGCGAAGTCAACAGCAATTTTTCGGTTTATCACATTGCCCCATTTGGGACGGGCGATCGCAGTTTTGGCAATGATTGAGATGATATTCTTTCTCACCATTTTTGCCGAGATTTTCGTCACTACCTCCGGTGGTCCCGGACTAGCAACAACAAACCTCGCCTATTTCATCTACCTCAGAGCCTTATTTGAATTTGATGTCGGTGGCGCGTCAGCCGCAGGTTTAATTGCCGTCATCCTGGCAAACATTGTGGCGATCTTCTTAATGCGTCTTGTTGCTCGTAATCTGGACGTTTAGTGAGGGAACTCAACTCATGTCATCCGCATCCTCAAAACGCTATCGTTACCTATTTGTAACTGTTCTGGGCTGGCTAGCCGCCGCACTTTTGTTCTTTCCGATTTTCTGGATGGTTCTCACCAGCTTCAAAACTGAAGTTGAAGCGATCGCTCTTCCTCCCAAACTCTTTTTTCGACCGACCTTTGAGAATTACGTCACGATTCAGGAACGGGCAGATTATTTCTCATTTGCCATGAACAGTATTGTCATATCCGTTGGCTCTACGCTGTTGGCGCTTATCCTAGCGATTCCTGCTGCTTACGCAATGGCGTTCTTTCCCACGAAACGCACCAAAGGCACATTGCTGTGGATGCTCTCCACAAAAATGCTGCCGCCTGTGGGGGTATTGGTTCCGATCTACTTGTTATTTCGGGACTCCAATTTGCTTGACACACGAATTGGATTAACCATTATTTACACCTTGATCAACTTACCAATCGTGGTCTGGATGATTTACACCTTCTTTAAAGACGTTCCCAAAGATATTCTCGAAGCGGGACGGATGGATGGTGCATCCCCTAAGCAAGAAGTGTTTCATGTGTTGATGCCGCTGTCGTTACCGGGTATTGCCTCGACTGCACTACTTGCCATCATTCTGTCTTGGAATGAGGCTTTTTGGAGCTTGAATTTAACCACCACTAATGCTGCTCCATTAACCACTTTTATCGCGTCCTTCTCCAGTCCTCAGGGCTTGTTTTGGGCACAGTTGTCTGCTGCCTCTACGCTGGCGATCGCTCCCATCCTAATTTTTGGCTGGCTCAGCCAACGGCAGCTTGTTCGGGGTCTGACTTTTGGGGCTGTGAAATAGATTCTGGTTAAATGCATCAATAGGAGTCTTCTATGTCAACCGTTACGTTACGAGATATTCGCAAGCGGTATACCGACGCTGATGTAATCAAAGGAGTTGATCTCGATATCAACGATGGTGAGTTTGTGGTGTTTGTAGGTCCCTCTGGATGCGGCAAATCAACCCTGCTCCGCATGATTGCTGGATTAGAGGAAATTACGTCTGGTGACTTGCTGATTGATAGCGATCGCATGAATGATGTGCCGCCCGATAAGCGGGGATTGGCAATGGTGTTTCAAACCTATGCGCTGTATCCACACATGACCGTTGCTGAGAATATGGCATTTAGCCTGCGCTTGGCGGGTGTGCCCAAAGCAAGACGGCATGAACGGGCACAGGACGTTGCCCGGATTTTGCAGTTAGAACCCTTGCTCAATCGCAAGCCCAGAGCATTGTCTGGAGGACAGCGACAACGGGTGGCGATCGGTCGGGCACTGGTGCGAAATCCAAAGGTATTTTTGTTTGATGAACCCTTGTCAAACCTGGATGCGGCATTACGGGTACAGATGCGAATTGAGCTGGCTAGCCTGCACGATACCTTGAAATCGACCATGATCTACGTAACTCACGATCAGGTAGAAGCAATGACTCTGGCAGACAAAATTGTGGTGTTGCAGGGTGGCGTGATCGAGCAGGTAGGTTCACCCTTAGACCTGTATCACCATCCTCATAACTTGTTTGTAGCCGGGTTTATCGGTTCACCCCGCATGAACTTCTTGACGGTAACCGTCACAGACGTTAACAGTTCTGCAACAACGGTCAAACTGCCGGGTGGCGAAACGATTTCTATTCCCGTACAGCCCAGAAATCTAGCCGTGGGCGATCGCCCCACGCTTGGCATTCGTCCTGAACATTTGCGGTTTGATCGCACCAATGCCACCATTCACGGAGAAGTCAAAGTGGTTGAGCGGCTAGGAGGAGAAACTTTTGCATACGTCAACTTACCCGGTGGCGACACGATGGTCGTGAAAACAGATGGAGACACTCCGGTGCAACTCCACGATCAGGTGCCGATTTATCTGAATGGCGATCGCTGCCATTTATTTGACCCTCAGGGAATGACTATTCCTAGAGCCGAACTACGTCCTCTCACTGTTTGAATAAACTGCGTAAATAGAAAAACTGTGTAAGTAAACGATATGAATACTCATCGCACAGCAGTAACAAAGCTGAATGAGCAATCTCTCTCCCATTTACCCGATACCGTTCAAATTCCTAAATACGATCGCCATCAGGTCACAAATGGCATTGTTCACATTGGGGTCGGTGGATTCCATCGCGCTCATCAGGCGCTATATCTCGATAACTATCTACATCAAACGAGCGATCGCCACTGGGGAGTTTGTGGGATTGGCTTGCTGGAATATGACAAGAAAATGCGGGATGCGCTTCAGTCTCAGAACTGCTTGTACACATTGGTGGAGCGATCACCAGAGAGCGATCGCGCCCGCGTCATTGGTGCAATTACAAAATACCTGTTTGCTCCAGACGATCGGCAAGCCGTGATTAACGCAATGGTTGATCCAAAATGCCGAATTGTCTCACTCACCATTACCGAAGCAGGATATTACTACATTGAAGGCACGGGCGAACTGGATGTCAATCATCCCACCATTCAGCACGATGTACAGTATCCGAATGAGCCTATTGGGGTGTTTGGTTTTCTGACCGCTGCCCTCAGTCAACGTTTGCAAGCAGGATACAAGCCATTCACCGTATTGTCCTGTGATAACTTGCAGGGAAACGGCAAGATTGCTCGAAAAATGCTGATTGCCTTTGCCCAGTTGCAAGACCCAGAATTAGCTCATTGGATTGCTGAGAATGTCACCTTTCCAAACAACATGGTCGATCGCATTACACCTGCAACGACTCCTGCCGACGTTGAAATGGTGAGAACTCAGTTTGGCATTGAAGACGGGTTTCCAGTGGTTGCGGAGCCGTTTTTACAGTGGGTAATTGAAGATAATTTTTGTGCCGGAAGACCTGACTGGGAAAGCGTTGGCGTTCAAATGACCGACGATGTTCATCCCTACGAGATGATGAAAATTCGCCTGTTGAATGCCAGTCATCTGCTGATTGGTTGTCTCGGCACATTGGTCGGTTACACCTATGTGCATGACGTAATGGCTGATCCACTGATTCGGCAAGCAGTCGATCGCCTGATGAACGAGGTCACGCCTACCCTGCAGCCAGTTCCTGGCATCGACCTGGATGATTATAAGAAAACTTTGATTGAGCGGTTTGCCAACCCAAAAATTCGTGACCAACTACCGCGTTTGTGTCTCTACAGTTCCGCCAAGATTCCCAAGTTTCTCTTAGGTTCGGTGCGAGATGCATTGAACCAGAATGGAGCAGTTGAATACATGAGTTTGGCGATCGCCGCCTGGTTTCGCTATCTCAAAGGACAGGATGAGCAGGGCAACCCCATTCCCATTGACGATGCAATGGCAGATGTGTTGACCCAGCGGGCTAACACGGGTGGCTCTGATCCTCACTCTTTGTTTGAACTCACTGAAATTTTTGGAGACTTATCCCAGTCGTCTCACTTCGTCAAAACGGTTGCAAAACACTTACAAAATTTTGATCAGCTTGGAGTCAAAGAAACCCTCGCTCAACTCATGCAGCATTAACTGTAGTAGTACGTCTAACCTAAATTTGTAGGTTGGGTGAAGCAAAGCGAAACCCAACCTACGTCTGCCTGATAACTCTAAGTCTTCTGACAAAGATCGCTCAACCAAGCAACGCGATGTATCCCAATTTGCTGTAGGCTGTTTGACTATATATCTAGTCAGACTTGCTCTATAGTACTTGGGGCGAGTTGCCATTCTTGTTGTGCTGTGAAGGAGTGCCCCGATGAGTTACCGCATGGATCGCCGTGCCTACGCTGAAACCTATGGCCCGACCGTTGGCGATCGCATCCGTCTAGCGGATACCGAGTTAATCATTGAGGTGGAAGAAGATCGCACCACCTATGGTGATGAGGTCAAGTTTGGCGGCGGTAAAGTGATTCGGGATGGCATGGGGCAGTCCCCCATTTCCAATACAGATGGAGCGGTAGATGCGGTCATTACAAATGCGCTAATCCTGGATTGGTGGGGCATTGTCAAAGCAGACATCGGGATTAAAGACGGCAGGATTTTCAAAATTGGTAAAGCTGGAAATCCTTACATCCAAGACAATATCGATATCATCATTGGCCCTGGAACAGAGGCGATCGCCGGAGAAGGGTTAATTCTCACTGCGGGTGGAATCGATTCTCACATTCACATGATTTGTCCCCAGCAAGTTGAGGTGGCGATCGCTTCTGGCGTAACAACCTTGATCGGTGGCGGCACCGGACCCGCCGCAGGCAGCGCGGCCACAACTTGCACACCTGGACCCTGGAACATTTATCGAATGATGCAAGCTGCCGACGCGTTCCCGGTCAACATTGGACTGCTTGGCAAAGGCAACAGTTCTCAGCCCAAGGGATTAACCGAGCAAGTACTCGCTGGCACAATCGGCTTGAAGCTGCATGAAGACTGGGGAACCACTCCCGCGACAATCGACACCTGTCTCAGCGTTGCCGATGACTATGACATTCAGGTCGCAATTCACACCGATACTTTAAATGAGTCTGGATTTGTCGAAAATACCGTTGCTGCGTTCAAAAATCGCTGTATCCACACCTACCATACGGAAGGAGCAGGCGGTGGACATGCTCCAGATATCATTAAGGTTTGTGGTGAGTTAAATGTTTTGCCCTCTTCCACCAATCCGACCCGTCCTTATACCCTCAATACCTTAGAGGAACATCTGGACATGCTGATGGTTTGCCACCACCTCGATCGCGGCATTCCAGAAGATGTGGCGTTTGCTGAGTCACGGATTCGACGAGAAACGATCGCGGCTGAAGACATCTTGCACGACTTGGGTGCTTTCAGCATGATTTCTTCTGACTCGCAGGCGATGGGGCGGATCGGAGAAGTGGTGATCCGCACCTGGCAAACGGCTCACAAGATGAAAGTGCAGCGAGGTGCATTAGCTGAGGACTCCGATCGCAACGATAATTTCCGTGCCAAGCGCTACGTGGCGAAATACACGATCAATCCTGCGATTACTCATGGCATTGCTGAATATGTTGGCTCCGTTGAGGAAGGGAAAATCGCCGATTTGTGTCTGTGGCGACCGGCGTTCTTTGGGGTAAAACCAGAGATGGTGATCAAAGGAGGTTTGATTGCTTGGGCACAAATGGGCGATGCCAATGCCAGCATTCCTACGCCACAGCCTGTTCACATGCGACCAATGTTTGGTAGTTTTGGTGGGGCGATCGCCACTACCTCTTTCACCTTTATTTCTCAAGCGGGTTTAGACAACGATATTCCCAAACGCCTGAAGCTACAAAAAGCCACCCTTCCTGTTTCCGGGATTCGCAAACTTACCAAGCGCGATATGAAACTGAACGATGCGCTACCGCAGATGGAAGTCGATCCCGAAACTTACGAAGTTCGAGCTGATGGGGAGTTGCTCACCTGTGAACCCGCTACTGTTTTACCAATGGCTCAGCGATATTTTCTGTTTTAGGAAATTGTTTTAGAGTTCTGATACCCTACATCCTAAATATAGAGATTCTCAATTGCGTGGCATATAGCGGCGATACACCTCACTGCTGCTGTATGCCACATTTCGTATTCCGCTCAAGTAACCGCTCATAGAGCTTACACAGTATTTACTGCTATTCCAGAGACGGATTTAGGATTAGATTCTGAAGCATCTCTCACTTCTGTTGCTCTAGCTTAAGTGACTAGACTTCTGAACTGGCGCGAGAATTTAATTTCTTATTGGGAAGAAATCTCAATAATTAGGGGTACAATACTTCATGCTTATGACACGTCCCAGGTAAAAAGCTGGGGAATTAATGCATTTTTATTCCAAAAAAGCAAGGAGAAAACTGTGGGGAAACGGCTAAAAATTTGGACAGGAATTGGTACCTATGCCCTGGCTCATGCAGGGGCGATCGCCTTTACCATTGCAGATCCTGCCAATGCTGAAGTTTCAGAGGGTCTGAGCGAAACACCTGTGCTAATCAGCCAGAGCAATACTTGCGCCGCTGTAGCCGTTGAAGGGGGCGGTGAAGGCGGTGAAGAACCCGCACCAACTGAGCAAGTCCAAGGTGACGAGGGCGGTGAAGGTGGTGAAGGTGGCGAAGCTGCTGCACCCACTGGACAAGCCGAAGGCGGTGAAGGTGGCGAAGGTGGTGAAGCCGCTGCACCTACCGGACAATCCGAAGGCGGTGAGGGCGGTGAAGGTGGCGAAGCTGCTGTACCTACTGGACAAGCCGAAGGTGGTGAAGGTGGCGAAGCTGCTGCACCCACTGGACAAACCGAAGGTGGTGAAGGCGGTGAGGGTGGTGAAGGTGGCGAAGCTGCTGCACCCACTGGACAAACCGAAGGTGGTGAAGGCGGTGAAGGCGGTGAAGCCGCTGTGCCTACTGGACAATCCGAAGGCGGTGAGGGTGGCGAAGGCGGTGAAGGCGGCGAAGGCAGCAGCGCTACTGGTGCACCAACGGGTATAACAAGGATATTTTTACCGCCTGCAAGACAATTTCGCGATCGCCAAATCATTACAGATTTTGTTGACCAACTGATCATCCCCAACTACCAGCTTTTGACAGAGCGTTCGGGTAACTTAGCCACCGCAATTGATGCATTTGTCAGCAATCCTGATGAGACAACGCTAGAAGCTGCTCGTCAAGCATGGTTGGCGACCCGCGCCCCTTGGGAGCAAAGTGAAGCATTTGCCTTTGGCCCAGCCGCATCCCTGGGACTAGATGCAGAGTTGGATGACTGGCCGCTGAACGAGGCAGATGTGCAAGCTGTTCTCAATAGCTCAGATACACTCACGCCAGAATACGTTGACAGTTTGCAAACTAGTCAGAAGGGCTTCCATGCCATCGGATTTTTGCTATTTGGCACGGAAAGTGATAAGTCTTTGCAGGCATTTACTCCTCGCGAACTGGAGTATTTGGGGGCGATCGCTCCCGTTTTCGACCAGACCGCCAATGATCTGTTGAGCAGTTGGACAGAAGGCGTAGACGGATATCCTGCTTATCGTAGTGAGTTTGTCAACGCGGGTGAAAGCAGCAGCGCTTACCCCACCGTGCAGGCAGCTGGGGAAGAAATCGTTCAAGGCATCATGGGTATTTTGGACGAACTGGGTAACGTCAAAATTGGCGAAGCGCTAGAAGCCCAAAACCCCTTCCTGCTGGAGGGACGCTTTGCCCAAAGCTCTCTGCAAGATTTTCAGAATAATTTGCTCAGTGCCAAAAATGCTTACCTAGGAGAATTTCCCGCAGCGGGTACGGATGGTCGCAGCCTCAGCGATTTTGTTGTAGCAGTTGATCCTAGCCTGGATGCCCAAATTCGTCAGCAGATGGAAACCGCATCAACCGCATTAGCAGAAATTCCTGCACCAATCGAGCAAACCCTGTGCGATCGCAGCGCCCGACCACAAATTGAAGCCGCTCAAACCAGCGTCATCGAACTGTTTGAAACGTTTGAACAGCGTGTTTTACCTCTGGTGCAACAGTGATAAATAGAGAATAGGGTGTAAACATAAGTCCTTTCAGCCCCCTTAGATCCCCATTCTGAGGTACTTGGAGCCACTTTAAATCCTTTATGGACGCGGTTCAAAAGTCCTTCAGAATGCGGAGTTAGGGGCGAAATGAGAGGCTTGAGGTTAATCACAAGTAATGTGTTTACACGGTAAGAAATGAGAGGAGAGGAAATAGGGAAGCAATGGTAAGACAATTGATTCAGGGGAATAACAGAGAGCCATCTCACCACTTCAAGCAGAGATTCAGTTTCTCTGTACGCCCTATTATCTTTCCTCACCGCCATCTCGTTCTGGGATTCGTGGCTGCGATCGCCGGGATCTTCCTCTCTACGCTGCTCCACCTGCCAGCACAGTCCCAAATATCACCCCCCTTGGCAGGAGGGGAAACAACCATCCAAAATCGCACTTCTCGTGCCTTTGAACAACCTGCTCCCAACCTGGATGCCTATTGGCTTGACCGCCATGCTGTGGGGGATCTGGCTTTTGAAGCGGCGTTTGTGACAGCACCCGCCAATGTCAATCCGGGTTTGGGTCCCCTATTCAACGGCACATCCTGTGCGGGATGCCACATCAAAAATGGGCGAGGAATGCCAGAAAAAGGGCAGCGAGTCGTGCGCCTTAGCCAGCTAACCGTTGAAAAGCCAGCCGAGGATTCTGGCGCTTCCCCTGAATCCGGCTCCTTCCATGCCTTGGAAACCGAAGTACCAGGAGAAAATATATTACCCGTCCTGGGAATTGGTACTCAGGTGCAGGAACAAGGCGTGTATGGATATGAACCAGAAGCGGTGGTGCAGTTGGACTGGCAAGAGCAACAGGGAACTTATGGAGATGGCACCGCTTACTCATTGCGATCGCCCCAAATACAACTGTCCCTCTGGGATGGCACACCTTTTCCAGAAGGGGTCGCTATTTCCAACCGGATTCCTCAACCTGTCTTTGGGGCGGGGCTACTAGAGGCGGTTCCAGAATCTGAAATTTTAGGGTTAGCAGACCCTGAAGATGGCGATCGCGACGGCATCTCTGGTCGCCCAAATCGAGTGTGGGATGTAGTTCAGCAAGCCGAGGCATTGGGGCGATTTGGCTGGAAAGCAAACACACCCACCTTGCTACAGCAGTCCGCATCCGCCTACGTTAATGACATGGGGGTTACCAATCCCCTGTTTCCAGACACAGATAACACCCAGGATATTAACCAAGACATCCTCGAAGCGGCTGCGGTCTACGTGCAAACAATCGCGGTTCCTGCTCGTACGCTGTTAGACAGTCCACAGGTGCAGCAAGGAGAACGGTTGTTTGCTGCGAACTGTGCTTCCTGCCATGTGGCTGAGCTACACACAGGCGAACACGAAATTTCAGCTTTGGCGAACCAAACCATTCATGCCTACACCGACCTGTTGTTACACGATATGGGAAGCGAGTTAGCAGATGGTCGTCCCGACTTTCTTGCCGACGGAAATGAGTGGCGAACACCACCCTTATGGGGCGTTGGACTGACGCAAACTGTATTACCCTATTCGGGTTATCTACATGATGGTCGTGCCCGTACCCTAGAAGAAGCTATTCTTTGGCACGGGGGCGAAGCCGCTACCGCAAGAGAGTATTTTCGCACCCTGTCAGCAGAAGATCGTGCTGCTTTGATTCAGTTTTTGCGATCGCTTTAGTCCACGTTCCTAATACCAATTTAATCTGAGGATGTTGCAGACGTGGGTAGGAGCACACTGCGGTGTGCCCTTACAGAAATTGATGTGTCACAAGAGCTGTTTAAATTGGTATAGCATTACGCTTAAGAAGTTGGGTTTCGCTGCGCTTCACCCAACCTACAGAACACAGACGTAGAACCGTAGGTTGGGTGGAGCAGAGCGGAACCCAACGCTTAGACTTGCCGCGCTACTACACTATGTTCTACTCATCCAAACATAGCTGTAAGAGCGGGCGAAAAAGGAATAGGACTTTACCCTATCCTTCTTTGTCCTAACCTACATGGCTCAGCTAAAGGTCACACCTCAACCCACTTTCTCAGTAAATTCGCATGAGTTTTAGAGAGCAAATCAAACTCTCTCGTTTTTCCCTGTTGCTTGAACAATGCCTGCCGTGCCGTATCCAGGTCAAACAAGATTTCTCGCTCCTGCGGGTCACGAATCAAGCTTTGCACCCAACTGACTGCCGCCAAACGTACTCCACTCGTGACCGTTTCAACCCAATGCAGTGTAGAAGATGGATAAACGATCATGGCACCTGCCTCTAGTTTGTAGGGTTGTTCGCCTTGAGTACTGTCAATTACCAGTTCACCCCCCTGATACTCTTCTGGTGAGTTAAGAAACAGCGTAAAGGAGACATCCGATCGCATTAACTGCTGTTGAGAATTCATTAATGCATCGTCAGTGTGAACCCCATAAGCCATTCCAGTTTGGTAGCGGCTAATCAGCATTGGATGAATCCGCTTTGGACGTACCGCCATTTGAAATAACCGATTGCGCTGCAATGCTGCGCTAATCAGCTTGCGAATATTATCTAGTTCTGGTGCATCTTTGGGAAGTTGAGTGTTGTGCTTGACCAGGCTGGCGTGCCAACCTGCTGTTGTTTTGCCATCGACAAACTCAGCCACTTCAACCATTGTCGTAATTTTGCTTAGTTCATCAGGCGTTAAGACATCGCCAATGCATACAATCATGCAACGTTAGATCAATTGAGAATACTCCCTCTAGCGTATCTTGATACTGGCGATTTGCTAGCAATCTTTGCTTCGCCCACCTACGCTTAATCCACTGTTTTAACCATGCTTTAAAGCAGGAGTTGGGTTCCGCTCTGCTGCACCCAACCTACATCAGAAGATTTGTCAGTCAATCAGTCGCTTCTGCATTCTGCTTGCCAGCTTGCAAAGTCAACCAACCGATCGCCAAAATTACAGCGTTAACGATTAGAAAGCCTATATCCCAAGCCAACTCATGGGGACCTGACTTAACATGATGGATTCCTAAAACTTGATGGTCGAGGATGCCTTCAACTACGTTAAATAGTCCAAAACCCAGCACAAAAGCACCGAGAAAAGTTTGCGTAGAAAAAATTACATTGCCCTGCCTGCCTGCCCGCCAAAGCAAAAAAATTCCTGTCAGTGTTATCAGCCAATCTGCCAGATGAAACAGCCCATCTCCAAGCGTGTTTAACTCTAATCCCGAAACGGTTGTATCGGTGGCAACACTGCTAAACATGTGATGCCATTGCAGCAGTTGATGCAACACAATGCCGTCAAAAAATCCTGCTTGCCCAATACCCAGGACTATTCCCGCCAAAATGATGGGGCGATGGGTAAGATTCTTCTCCACTGGCTTTCCTTGGTCTACGTTCAACACAAGTTTCAAAGGTGCTTAGTTTCATTCCGACAGGCAAGTTGAATTTGACCAACTCTCCAAAGACGTAGATTTCAAGATTCTCATAAAGTTATTACTAATTGCAAACTTCCCTCTTCAGTCAGAGGTCCAGCATTGCTCCAACAACCTACGTTTGGAATCACGATTAAAGTGACATCGTCGGTTAGTAGGTTGGGGAAACGGTTTAGATGGAATTTGATGTTGTTGTCATTGGGGCAGGTCACAACGGTTTAATTTGTGCTGCCTACTTATTAAAGGCAGGTTATCGAGTACTGTTGCTGGAAAAACGAGAGTTTCCGGGCGGAGGAGCAACCACAGAAGAGCTACTGCCAGAAGACGCTCCTGGTTTTCGGTTTAATCCTTGTGCGATCGACCATATCTTTATCCATCTTGGCCCCGTTGTTCAAGAATTAGAGCTGCATCGATACGGGTTAGAGTATCTGTTCTGCGATCCGGTTGTTTTTTGTCCGCATCCAGACGGCAAATACTTTCTGGCTCACCGCTCAGTCGAAAAAACATGCGCTGAAATTGCACGGTATAGCGCTCGTGATGCTCAGAAGTATGCTGAATTTACTGACTTTTGGCAACGTGTAATTGGGATGTTGACTCCTGTTTTTAATGCACCTCCCAAATCCATTGTTGACATTCTGAGTAACTACGACATCGGCAAGATTAAGGATGTATTCTCGCTGGTTGGTTCACCAAACAAAACGTTGGATTTGGTCCGTACCATGTTCACCAGTCCAATGGATGTGATTGATGAGTACTTTGATTCAGAGTTCCTCAAAGCTCCTCTGGCTCGACTAGCGGCTGAACTCAGCACTCCTCCTTCTCAAAAGAACATGGCTATCGGCTCAATCATGATGTCGTTGCGGCATGACCCTGGCATGGCACGACCTAGAGGTGGAACTGGGGCATTAACAGAGGCGTTGATTCGACTGGTGCAAAGCTTGGGCGGTACGATTTTGACCGACCAGCAGGTTAAGCGAATTCTGGTAGATGATGGTCGAGCCGTAGGGGTGCAGCTTGCCAACGGGCAGGAATACCGGGCAAAGCAAGGTGTTATTTCTAGTCTGGATGCAAAACGTACCTTTTTACATTTAATGGATGAGGCGGATGTCAAAGCTGCTGATGCCCAGTTGGGCGATCGCCTCTCTCGTCGTATTGTCAACCACAATGAAGCCATTCTCAAAATTGACTGTGCTTTATCAGAAGCGCCTCGCTTTGAACATCACAATCACCAGGATGAGTACTTGATTGGATCTGTTTTAATTGCAGATTCAGTTAATCAGGTAGAAGTTGCTCACACTGATCCAAATGTCGGTAAGATTCCGCTCGAAGATCCTTCGATGTATGTGGTGGTGCCAACCATGCTTGACCCCTCAATGGCTCCTCCCGGTAAACACACGTTGTGGATTGAATACTTTGTGCCCTACGAAATTGCTGGAGCGGCAGGTACGGGAATAAAAGGTACGGGCTGGACAGAAGAGCTAAAAAACCAGGTTGCCGATCGCGTCCTTGACAAGCTAGCAGAATATGCTCCCAATGTTAAGAGCAGTATCATTGCGCGCCACATTGAAAGTCCACCAGACCTAGAAGAACGGCTAGGAATGCTGAAGGGCAACTACTATCATTTGGATATGACTTTCGATCAAATGATGTTTTTCCGTCCGTTGCCAGAACTGGCTAATTACACCACACCAATTTCAGGCTTGTTTCTGACGGGTGCTGGAACTCATCCGGGCGGCTCTGTTTCAGGAATGCCAGGCCGCAACTGTGCTAAGGTATTTTTACAACATCAGCGATCGATAACCAAAACGCTAGCTAATGCTGGAACTTCTCTAAAATTGACGGCAAAATCAGTCTTTAACCTGCCCTAAAATTTTGCTTGAAGCCCTTTTCCTTAGAGACTTTTGAGGTGATAAGAGTAAAGTGTTTCGAGATGGCTTGTGAGCGGGAACACAAGCATACTTAACATAGTTAGGCGTAAGACACCACCTTTGGATCTAGATTAAACAAAAAGGTGACCTGTACAGTGTAAGGGTAATCAACATACGTGTAGACACTCTCTATCCTGTTACTTCACTCGTCTGGATGCTCAAGGGAATGTTTGCAAGGCCGCAAAATATTATGGTTTCCGCTCTTAAGGCTCCCAAAATAGGATATTCTCGCAGCAATCAGTTAGATATTGCAAACTATGCACAAGCTGAAAAGTACCTAGACAGTCTATTTAAGCAGAATTCTAATCAAGTTCTATCTCTATCTTCACAGGTAGAGTTTTTTCAAAATACGGTGTCTGAAGCAATACTAAAAGCATTTGCTTCTGTATTGTCAGGAGCAGATAGAAAAACACCAGGTTCGCACCTTGCTCATCGATTTTTACAGAGAATTCTGTATCAGATCAACGTTCAGCTTAGTCGTCTTAACGCTGATCATTCACAGTTTCTTACGCACGAATGCAGCACTTACTTACACAGTTTGCGGAACCAGATTGAAAAGGTTTGGCAACGGTGGGAATTAGCTCAGTTTGAGCTTGATGCATTAAAAAAAGTGAGTGTTGAAAAAACACTAAATGAGCGAATTGTAGCGGATTCAAATTCTATTTCGGCTGAAAATGATCGTTTCTTTCGCACTCAAATGACTCAGGCTGGCTATCAACGCTTGCTGGCGATCGCCTCTATAGACGGATTGGCCGCAGTCAGTCATCTTTGTCGTACTCTAAACGCAACCAGTAAAGATCACTCTATACCAAGCGAATTCACAAGGTTATTTCTTCAGGAAAATTACCTTGCCCCTTTAAACCGTCAATATTCTACTTATTTTAACAAGATGCTTGCCGCCCTTGGCATGAATACAGAACCAGAAACCTATTTTGATGTGGTTCCGTGGGAAGTGTTTGCTCTGCACAATCAAGCCTTTCTGCTGACCCGAGAAAAAAATTATCTGCTCCAGTATGTAGGGGGATTGCTCTATCTGGAGGTTGCGGTGCCAGCAGCATTTACTCACTATCAAGTAGCTGCCCAGCGTCTCAAGCTCCCATCGGTTGTAATTAACTATTGGGATTTACATACACGGCTTCATACAGAAGATGGTTACCAAATGTTGGATAAGGTTGTCCTACCTGTGGCAAACCAATGTCCTCAACAGGCTTGGGAACTAGTTTTAGGATATGACCAGCAGCGAGCAATGAGTAGACGAGCGGTGGCAGCGATCGCCTCTTCGGTGAGAGCCGCAGAACGAGCGGAACGGGCGATCGCGAAATCCTCTGGAGCAAAAAATTAGGAGTATCAATTAGCCAGGAGTACCAATATGATTCCCTGTTGCACTTACCTCCTGCCAATTCGCAGAGTAAGCGTATCAATGGTGGAGTTAGCGGACTTTGCTAACTACTTTCAAATGTTAGCTGAGGCGGGTTGCGAAGTATTAGTTGTTGATGGTTCACCTCCCGATGTTTTTGCAGAAAATGAGCGGGTATGGGGTAAGTTATGTCGCCATGTTACGGTCGATCCGCAATACCCTTACCTGAATGGAAAGGTGAATGGAATCCACACTGGGGTTGCGCTGACGGACTGTGAGCGCATCATTGTCGGAGACGACGACATTCGCTACACACCCGACAATGTAGCTCGAATGGTTGCCATGCTTGAGCAGTATGAACTGGTGCGTCCCCAAAACTATTTCAAACCGCTACCCTGGTGGGGAAGGCTAGAAGCAGCCCGAATGTTGCTCAATCGAGGCATCTTACCAACCGGCGACTATCCCGGAACTTGTGGTTTCAGACGCAGTACAATGCTGCGAGTGGGTCACTATGACGGAGACGTGCTGTTTGACAACGAGGAAATGGTACGTCACTTTGCCGTAAAAGGAGCAAGCATCGGTTACGCCACAGACTTCTTTATCCAAAAGCTTCCTCCAACCCTGCAAAAATGGTGGGAACAACGCCCCCGTCAGGCTTACGAAGATTTTGTCATGCGATTTAAGACGGCTCTATTTCTAGCACTCATTCCTGCTGGCATTCTGCTAGCGTGGCTTTGGGGTACAAAAGCAGCGTTGGGGTATGGACTGGGAGTGGCGATCGCCTCCATCCTAATTGCGTTTAAAGGACGCAGCGGAGCCGAGCCATTTTTCCCAATTAACATCTGTTTTTTTGCACCACTTTGGGTGATGGAGCGATCGCTAAGTGTGTACTGGGCAGTTTACTGGTGGCTGGTTCACAAAGGTTATCCTTTTGGCGACAAGGTAATTGCTAAAGGCACAGGGCGAGACTGGATAGCAGGGGCAAGATAAGAAAAATGCAGGTGGCATCGCTCACCTGCATTTTTCTTACATGTTATAGGTTGTTATGGTTTCAACAGGACTTTGATACAGTTATCTTTCTTATGTTTGAAAATCTCGTAGCCTTGCTTTGCTTCCTCTAGCGGTAAGTGGTGAGTAAACACAACAGAAGGGTCAATTTCTCCCTTCTGAACGCGATCAACCAGCATAGGAATATACTTTTGTCCAAACATCTGTCCCATCCGGAAGGTTAATCCTTTGTTCATCGCGGCACCCATTGGCATCTTGTCGAGGAAACCTGCGTAAACTCCCATAATTGACAGGGTGCCACCTTTAGCACAGGACACAATCATCTGCCGTAATACGTGGGGGCGATCGGTTTCCAGTCGCACAGACTGCTTGGCTTTGTCATAGAATCCTTCTAAACCCATACCGTGGGCTTCCATGCCGACGGCATCGACGCAGGCATCGGGACCGCGACCGCCCGTCATTTCCTTGAGTGCTTCCCCTGCGTCTACTTCTTCGTAATTAATCACTTCGGCTTTGCCAAACTCTTGCGCCATTTTCAGTCGCTCAGGGATGCGATCGATCGCAATCACTCTTTCCGCTCCCAGCATGTAAGCGCTACGCATCGTGAATAGGCCTACTGGTCCACATCCCCAAACGGCAACGATATCTCCTGGCTGGATGTTACACAAGTCTGCTCCCATAAAACCTGTCGGGAAGGCATCGGAGATTGGCAACAACTGTTCATCGCTAAGTTCTTTAGGAACGGGAATTGCGCCATGATCAGCAAAGGGAACGCGCACATATTCTGCCTGCGCGCCTGCATAACCGCCAAACAAGTGAGAATAGCCAAAAATGCCCGCTGTGCC
The DNA here is from genome assembly GCF_014695745.1 of Leptolyngbya sp. FACHB-671. NCBI lineage: Bacteria > Bacillati > Cyanobacteriota > Cyanophyceae > Leptolyngbyales > Leptolyngbyaceae > Leptolyngbya > Leptolyngbya sp. FACHB-671. The sequence continues at coordinate 56,492 of NZ_JACJOV010000129.1, forward strand.
AAAACCAAACAACGGTTCTTGCATCCAGCTATTGGGGTTGGAGTTGTCACAGAGCGACCACTTTTGATGCTGGCAATAGCGACACTGACCGCAGCCAATGATTGAAGAGACAACGACGCGATCGCCTACTTTCAGCTTCCTGACTTCTGAACCAATCTCGACTACTTCCCCCATAAACTCATGACCGATGATATCTCCTGCTTGCATAGAGGGAATATAGCCATCGTAAATATGTAAATCAGAACCACAAATGGTAGTGGCTGTTACCTTCAGAATGGCATCACGGGGGTTGAGAATCTTAGGATCAGGAACTGTCTCAACTCGAACATCATTGGCACCATGCCAGCATACTGCTTTCATTAGCTCACAGGAGATAAATTAGATTTTGATACCTGTCAAGGTAACAAGTGCTGATTGAGGCTATCGTCTTCCTTTGGAAGGAGAGTCCTGCCGTATTGTGGTAAAGTGGGCAACGCTCATTGTTTAGCCAGCATCGTAGGTTGGTTTGCGCATTCGCTTCACCCAACCTACATTTTCATCAACACCAAGTAACACAAGTAACTTTCATTTATGCATCGTATTGCTGCAACTCCGGGAGGATGGAATCCTGAAACTGAGGGTGTTGTTTTTATCGAACAAAATCCGGCTCCGCTGGTATTTTTAACAGCGGCTGATACAGAGATTCAAACGTTGGCAAAAGCATTGCCCCTACTTCCATCTGGCTTTCCAGAGTTGCGAGTCAGCAATCTGCTACAGCTTCAGCAACAGTTGAGTATCGATACTTATGCTGAGGAGGTGTTGACAGAAGCAAAAGTAATTGTCCTGCGCTTACTTGGAGGAAGAGCTTATTGGTCTTACGGGTTGGAAGTGGTGAAACAAACAGTAGAGGAAACTGGAGCCGCTCTGTTTGTTTTACCGGGAGACGATCGCCCTGACCCTGACCTGATCAGCCACTCCACCGTTCCACTCACTGCCGTTAATCAACTCTGGCGCTACTTGATCGAAGGCGGCATCGAAAACACCATTAACGCCTTCAAATTCATCGCAAACACCAGTTTGGGTCAGCACTACGATCTGCGTCCCGCCCAACCTATTCCGCGTGTAGGTTTGTATGAATGGCGACCCCTTGCGAGTATCTCTCCGAGATCGCCCCAACCCCCAACCCCCAACCCCCAAATCGGCATTCTCTTCTACCGAGCCCACTACCTTTCTGGCAACACTGCCCCGATTGATGCCCTCTGTCAAGCATTAGTCGAACGACAATTAGAACCAGTCCCTATCTTCGTATCTTCCCTACGCGATCCAGATGTGCAAACCGATTTACTCACTCACTTTCAGCTTAAGGATGGGTGTCCAATTCAGGTGTTGCTCAACGCCACCAGTTTTTCATTGGCTCGACTAGATAGTGAAACGCCCAATGTAGACCTGTGGAAACAGTTAGATGTCCCTGTAATTCAAGTCATTCTCAGTGGTGGAACGGTAGAGAAGTGGCGATCGCAGACCAGAGGACTCTCGCCACGAGATGTGGCGATGAATGTGGCATTACCCGAAGTTGATGGACGCATCATCAGTCGTGCCATTTCCTTTAAGACTGTTCAAGTCCGTAACCCATCCTTAGAAACTGATGTGGTGGGCTATAAACCTGTAGACGATCGCATTCAGTTTGTCGCTGACCTGGCCGCAAACTGGGCACATTTGCGTCAAACACCAGTAGGCGATCGCCGAATTGCACTCATTTTGGCAAACTACCCCACCCGTGACGGTCGCCTTGCCAACGGGGTTGGGTTAGACACTCCCGCAAGCTGCATCGAAATTCTCAAAGCTTTAGAACAAGCAGGTTACTCTATTGACAACATTCCCGCATCAGGCGACGAACTAATTCAACGTCTTACTCAAGGCATTACTAACGACCCTGAAGGGCAAGACCTCCGCCAAATTCACCAAAGCCTTCCTTTAGAGGACTATCAAAAGTATTTCGCCACCCTTCCCAAAGCCGTTCAGCAGGGCATTGGCGATCGCTGGAACACCCCACCTTCCCACCTTCCCATCTCCGGTCTTCAACTTGGCAACATCTTCATCGGCATTCAACCTGCTCGTGGCTACGACCTCGATCCATCATTGAACTATCACGCGCCCGATTTAGAGCCAACTCATGAGTATTTAGCTTTTTATCACTGGCTGCGATCGCACTTTAAAGCGCAGGCGATCGCCCACATTGGTAAGCACGGCAACCTGGAATGGCTTCCTGGCAAAGGAGTTGCGCTCTCCAAAACCTGTTATCCCGAAGTTGCATTAGGTGCATTACCTCACCTTTATCCATTTATTGTGAATGATCCGGGTGAAGGGGCACAGGCAAAACGTCGTGCCCAAGCGGTGATTCTCGATCACCTCACGCCACCGATGACCCGTGCCGAACTCTATGGAGCTTTGCAGCAGCTAGAAGGCTTGATTGATGAATATTATGAGGCGCAAAGCCTTGACCCAACTCGCTTGTCAGTCATTAGCGATCGCATCACTGCACTGGTGCTTCAGGAAAACCTACATCAAGATTTGGGAGTACAAAGTGACAACCTGGAAACGATCGATCAGTCCCAACTAAAAACCTTTATCTCAGAATTTATCACGCGTGCTGATGGCTATCTGTGTGAACTCAAAGAAGCCCAAATTCGTGACGGTCTACACATTTTTGGGAAATGTCCTCAAGGGCGACAACTGCGAGATTTAGTTGTCGCGATCGCTCGTCACCCAGGACAAGGCAGATTAGGGTTGACTCGTGCGATCGCCCAACACTGGCAGCTCGACTTTGACCCCCTCACCGCCAACCCTGCTGATTCCCTCTCATCTTTAGGAACTGTTTTTTGGAACGCGATGTGTTCAAAAAATTCATCCTCTCAATCCCCTACGCATCGCACTGTTGGTGACGCAATCGAACAGCTTGAGCAGCTCGCCGCTAGCCTGGTTGAATCCCTTCTAACTCCTGACTTTGATCGATCTGAAGATGTTTTTGAGCGTGAAGTCTTCGATTTCACGCTCAAAAACACTGCTTCGTTAAGCAATATTCCCGACCTCCACTGGATCGCCACTCACCTTCTCCCCAGCCTCCAACAAACCGAACAAGAAATCACTCACTTCCTGCATGGACTAGATGGGCGTTATGTTCCCAGTGGAGCCTCTGGCGCACCCACTCGTGGTCGCCCTGAAGTACTCCCAACCGGACGCAACTTTTACTCCGTAGACATTCGTGCCATTCCCACCGAAAGCGCCTGGGATGTGGGACGCAAAGCGGCTGAAGCGCTGATCGAACAGTATACTCAGGAACATGGTGATTACCCCAAAACACTAGCGTTATCAATTTGGGGAACTTCCACGATGCGAACGGGGGGAGATGATCTGGCAGAAGCACTGGCGCTGTTAGGAGTTCAGCCTGTTTGGGATGGGTCAGCCCGACGAGTCGTAGACTTTGAGGTTTTGCCGTTATCTGTTTTGGGTCGTCCCCGTGTAGATGTCACTTTGCGGATCTCAGGTTTCTTCCGCGATGCCTTTCCTAATTTAATCGACCTGTTTGACCAGGCTGTGAGAGCAGTTGCAGCACTCAATGAACCTCCTGAGCAAAATCCACTGGCAGCCCAGGTACAGCAAGAAGTAGAAACCTGGCAGACAGCCGGATTGACCCCGGAGCAAGCAGAACGGCGATCGCACTATCGCATCTTCGGCTCAAAACCGGGTGCCTATGGAGCCGGACTACAGGGACTGATCGAATCGCAAAACTGGACAGACGACCAAGATCTTGCCCGTGCCTACATTAACTGGAGCAGCTACGCCTACACCGGACAGGGAGAAGCCCGAACCGACCCAGAAGCCTTCAAACAGCGACTACAACAGCTTCAGGTCGTGTTGCACAACCAGGACAACCGCGAACATGATTTACTCGACTCCGATGATTACTACCAGTTTCAGGGTGGGTTGACTGCTGCGGTGCGATCTCTGACCGGCGCAAATCCCACCACTTATTTTGGCGATCACTCCTTACCCGAAAATCCGAAAATTCGTAAACTTCAGCAGGAAATTGCCAAAGTTTACCGTTCTCGTGTGGTGAATCCGAAATGGATTGCGGGTGTGATGCGTCACGGCTACAAAGGTGCTTTTGAGATGGCTGCAACGGTGGACTACCTGTTTGCTTACGATGCAACCACTCACTGCGTTGAAGACCACATGTATCAGGGCATTGCTCAGGCTTACCTGTTTGATTCTGAAGTTCAACAGTTCGTTGAGCAAAAGAACCCTTGGGCTTTACGCGATATGGCAGAGCGACTGCTGGAAGCGAATCAGCGAGGACTATGGCAGAACGTTCCAAATAAAACGTTGGATGAATTGAAGGCGATCGCCCTTCAAGCTGAAGCAGTAATTGAAAGCAATACAGATAACCAGTTTCGTTAGCTTCCTGCAAGTTTAGAGTACTTCACTAGTAACTTCAGCAAGATCTGCATAAGTGGAGCAACTTTAGTTAAGCATCAGTGAGGGGCGATCGCTACACTCATCACATTCCCACCTGGAGAAACATTTGGTATTGCTGATCTGATGCATGAATTTCGTAAGGGCGTTTCGCGAAACGCCCTTACAGGAGAATGGATACCTGTGAATCATCTTTAGCAACGCCAAACAATTTACCCTAACATTTAGGTTTTCTCTGAGGGGATGATTCATCATGCCAAGAAGGAGTATTCAATGACAATAGTTGAAACCAATGAGAGCTTACTCAAACCTGATGCAGCGCAAAAGAAAAAATCTTTCAAACTAAGCCTTCAACAAAAGAATTGGATTTTATCCTTTCACATTGGCTGTGCGGCACTCTGGACTGGCACAGTTCTCAGTATGTTTCTAATTTCGCTAAGAAACCAGAACACCGTGAACTCAGACATTCTCTTTGCCCTAAATTCAGCGATCAATTTGCTTGATGATGTGATTGTGATTCCTGCGGCAATTGGTTCAGTGGTGACTGCGACCCTCCTTTGCTGGCAAACTAACTATGGCTTCTTCAAATTTTATTGGGTCATTGCCAAGTGGATTTTGACAACTGGCTTGGTGGTCTTCGGAACGTTTTGGTTATTCCCCTGGGGCAGTAAGGCTGAAGAAATCGCACTCTCAGAGGGGTTGAATGCATTTCAGAATTCTGTTTACGTGTTTGATGCAAAAGGAGTTTTAGTTGGATCAGCAATTCAAGTCTCATTTCTGTTCGTGATCATTGCAATCTCTACATTGAAGCCTTGGGGAAGACGAATTACTAAATCTAAAGAAACACAAGAGTAGTACTATCAAATCCGTTTAATTTGCCCTCTGACTTGTTGAGCAATCTTGTGTAATTCAGCGATCGCATCCACCGATTCTAATTGATTGCGATCGCCTCTTGTTCTTCCCGCAAGAGAATAGAAAACCATTTATACTCAAATTCTTCCCTCAACTAGCAAGAAGGGTAGAGATTGATTATGCTTTCGGTTGCCGTCTTCGTCTTTGTCGGTTGGATTATATCGGTTTGCCTGCACGAATTTGGTCATGCCGTTGTAGCGTATTGGGGCGGCGATACCTCGGTCAAAGAGAAAGGATATTTGACCCTCAACCCGCTGAAATATACTCATCTCTCCTACAGTTTGGTCTTACCCCTTGTATTCTTGCTGATCGGTGGCATTCCCTTACCCGGAGCAGCGGTCTACATCGATGTGAAGCGATTGCGGAGCCGCGCCTGGGAAAGTGCCGTTTCCTTCGCAGGTCCGGCTGCCAGTGTCCTGGTCACCTTACTGCTAGCCCTTCCATTTTTTCTAGGACTCGCTCCCGCTGTGCCCAACCACTGGATCTGGGAGGCACTGGCATTTCTGATTCTCCTTCAGGTGGCGGGGGTATTTCTCAACCTGCTGCCTATCCCACCCCTGGATGGATATGGCATTATCGAACCCTGGCTCCCTGCTGGCGTGCGATCGCAGCTTGATGGTTGGAGCCGCTATGGAGTCTTTGTTGTCTTTGGTTTATTGTGGTTTAGCCCAGAGGCGAATCGGGCATTTTGGCAGACCGTCGAGACCGTCAGCACTTTCTTAGGTGTACCAATGGAGCTGGCTTGGACGGGCTATGACCTATTCAACCAATGGGCAGCAGCCATGCTGGTCAGCTTAATTGTGATTGGGGTAGTGGTGCAACGAGTGCTGCCGAAACCCCTCCAGCACTGGCAAGAACAGGGCTATCAACTCTTGGAGCAGCAGCACTATGAATCGGCGATCGCGGCTTTTGACCAAGCGATTCGCAAATCTTCTACTTCCGCCGAAGCCTGGTATCACCGGGGCAATGCTTTAAGGGGGCTACAACGCTATGAAGAGGCGATCGCTGACTACGACCACGCGATTCAACACCAATCAGGCTACCGAGCCTGGTACATGAAGGGAAACACCTTAGCGGAGCTGGGGAAGTATGAGGAAGCGATCGCTGCCTATGATCACGCGATGCAATATCAACCCGACTCGCTCAATTTTGGGTCACTGCGCGGACAACTGTTGACCCAACTTCAGCGATATGAGGAAGCACTCACTACTTACGATCGGCTGCTGAAATTTCACCCTGATCACGCTCACACCTGGATTCGACGGGGAAATGTTTTGCGTCACTTAGAGCGGTATGAGGCAGCGATCGCTGCCTATGATCGGGCGATCGCCCTCCATTCCAATAATTACCTCCCCTGGCTCAATCGCGGCTTGGCTTTAGGGCAACTCCAGCGCTACGAAGAGGAGTTAACTGCTTATCAAACCGCAAAGGAACTGGCTCCTGACGAGGCGGCAATTGGGTATGCCCTGAGCCAGGTCTTGTTTGACTTGGGTCGCTACGAAGAGGCGATCACCATTATCGACAAGACAATCTATTTGAATCCTGACCTTTATCAGTCCTGGTATTTGAGGGGACTCATTTTATTCCATCTGATGCAACCCGAACGGGCGTTAGCTGCTCTTGATCAAGCCATTCAAATTCAGAGCAATGACGCTGATCTGTGGATAGAGCGGAGCAAAGTTTTACACGCTTTGGAACAACATGAGGAGGCAATCGCCAGCTACAATCATGCGCTTCACCTTTCGTCAAAGATAGGGATTGACTAACTCCACTGAGAGAAGATTTAATTCTGCAATGCGACTTTGACGGAATGAGTTCTTACAAAAATAGGAACTCCTGCTGCTCAGCTACACCACCGTTCTGCAATATGAGTATAGATTTCAACTGCTTCCTCAATTTTTGAAACGTAGCAAAACTCATTGGTTTTATGGGCCATTGTAGGTTCTCCAGGGCCCAAGATCACAGTGGGTGGATGACCAAACGCAGGGGTGAATACAGACGCATCCGTAAAGTAAGAAGCTCCTTTAGTAACTGGGGCAGTATCCAGATAGGGTTTAGTAATCTCAAAGATGGTTTGTATCCAGTCGTGAGAGGGTTCTGTTGCAACACTTTGAGCTTGATTAAGGCAAGTAATTTCAACCTCTTCACCTAAAAGCATTTGGAGTTGCTGTTGAATAGCTTGGTGATCCTGTCCTGGAATGGTGCGAATATCGACTCCAATTGTGGTTTCATCGGGAACTGAGTTAATGTTTTGCCCACCAGTAATGGTTCCGACGTTTAAAGTTGGTTTTCCTAAGAAGGGATGAGGCTCAATGCCAAATTCAAAGGACTGTAGTTTGAGAATCACCTGAGCCGCCTTGTAAATGGCGTTGTCTCCCAGTTCTGGCATGGAAGCGTGAGCCGTAATTCCTTTAGTGCGAATGGCAAAGCGAACGGCTCCTTTATGTCCAATCCAGGGGTAGTTGGTGCTGGGTTCACCCACAATCACGGTGCCTGCTTCACCCAGGACATTTCCTAGCCCTGCCAGGTGATACGCGCCTTCGCAACAAGTTTCTTCACCTGCCGTCAAAATTAATTTCATTCCTGCTTTTCTGCCGGGCTGCTGGGCAAAACGGGAAGCGGCAATGACCATAGCAGCAATGCCAGCCTTCATATCTGAAGATCCTCTGCCGTAGAGTTTGTTTGCTTCGGTTTCACCCGCAAAGGGATCTTTTTCCCATGTGGTTGCTCCGAGCGGCACAGTGTCGATGTGTCCGGTAAAGCAAATGGGTAATTGCTCTTTTTCCCCGTTGAGGTGAGCGACAACAGTGGTGCGATCGCGCGCAAATTCATAACAGCAGGTTTGAAAACCGATGTCTTCCAGCACCTTAGCCAGATATTTGGCGCAATCTCGCTCCTGTCCAGGTGGATTGGTGGTGTTAAAGGACAGCAGTTGGCGGGTGAGGGGGAGAGACGTGAGGTTGGTCATTAATTTTGATAAAGTCCGTATAGGGTTCAATCCCGTCTGCATAGCCAAGCGATCGCCTGTTTCCACAGTTTGCTGTATCCTTCCCAGGTGGTGAGGACTTCTGATCACCAATGGAGCCCAATATCGGATGTCCAGGCGATCGCCCTAACGCTAGTATCTTTGCCAGGAATCGTAAATAGAAATAGGTTTACGAGTTTAAAGCCTGATTGACGAGCTTGAAATCAAGTTTTACTCCGCTCAACCTTAAAAAACGTGAGAGGATTGCCATTTACGATTCTCTCTTCTACTTCTTTCATACCGATTCTCTCTGCAACTCTGCGAGATTCTAGATTTGGGCGATCGCAGCTTGCCACAAGATACTGATAGCCAAGTTCGTCAAAACAATACTCCAGCATCCTGGCTGCGGCTTCGGTTGCATAGCCTTTCTTAGTTGCCTGAGGCAGCAAAGCATAAACCAGTTGGGGCTGCTCCTCCTCAAAGAAGTACCACAAACCCGTCATTCCGATAACTTCCTCATTATCTCTAGTTCTGATTAGCCAAAGCCCAAAGTTTTTCTCGTTAAAGAGCTTTTGACTCTCACTCAACATTTCCTCAACCTGCTGCAAAGACCAGTCCTCGTCATCACACAAATACCTTCTCACATACGGGTCAATAAAGATTTTGTGGAGGACATCAAGCTCTTCTTCTAAAATGGGACTCAGTTGCAATCTCTGAGTCTCAAATACTGGGTTGATCATCCCTTTGCCTGAGTCAACGGCTGGAAACTAGTATTGTCTAAAAATTCGTACTTCAATTCTTACTTTAAAGCTCTACTGAGTTAGGGGTGCATCGAAGAGGGACAGAGTTATGATGTTGTTTGTAGTGTAGGCATCCATTCGACCCTTTGGTGGACATGGCGATCGCACTTCACTGTGAGGATCGAAGCTGCCTACGGTTTGTAGGACTCAATCTATGCGGTTACGATTTAGCCAACTCCTGATTAGCCTTGGAAGTCTTGGATTTGTACTGGGTTTGGGAATGCTGCCCGCACAGGCTCAAGTCTCAAATGGACAAGTTGCGGCGTTGGTCGAAGCGTTGCGCCAGGCATCCCCCCAAACGGGCAACGCCAATGACGGTTTATATAGTGACTGGCAAATCATGGGAGCCAATATTCCCCGCTGGTCAAGATCCTGTCTGGGCAGAGAGCTAACTCCAGCCCAGTTTGAAGCTGACCCCAATGCAGCCCGAAGTGTCGTCACCTGCGTCATGCGTGACGTGCTGCAAGATGAATATCGTGCCAGCAACAATAACGAACTGCTGGCAGTGCGTCGGTCTGCCGCTTGGTGGATGCGAGGCGACCCAGAACAATATAACAGCGCCGAAATTTCAGACTATGTGCAGCGAGTCGTAACTGCTTATCAACAGCAGGAAGGACGGGCTGCGGCTGCACCCACTACACCTGCTCAGCCTGCAACGCCACAACAGCGCGCCCCTCAGGACTCTGACTACGATCGCTACATGCGAGCAGGCTATGCCGCAACGCAAGCGAGAGAGTTTGGGACGGCGTTGCTCTATTTCAGAAGGGCTTTGGACGAACGACCGGATGATTCTTACGCCGAGCAAGCAATCGAAAACGTCGAAGATTATCAAGATTCTCGTGCTCAATAGCAATTAGCAATTCATTTTGGTTCACTCATTCACTGAAAATATGAAACGGTTATTGATTGGTTTGACCGCCCTGTGTGCAGTAGTTTCCTTTGCCCCTGTTGCCCTGGCTGTAGAAGATTGGGTTGAGGTTACAGAGAATGAGGTGGGCGATCGCTTTCTGGTCGATCGTAACTCCATCGAAAACCGAGAAGGCATCATCTGGTATTGGGAATATCGAGACTTTCAGGAACCCAACAACGCCTTTGTTGGAGTCGAGCTAGAACAGCCCGTCTATGGCGCACTGGTTTACCGTTCAGTAGATTGCACCAGCTTGGTATCACGGCTCAGACGCATTACCGTTCATGGTAGAGGTAGACAGGTGATTCACCGTGCCGTTTATGATGACAATGGGCGACTAGCGCAACCCATGCGGGGCAGCAGTTCCGCAGAGGTGTTGCAATTCGTCTGTGATCAGGATCAGGCAGATGAAGCAAATGCAACGGATGAGAGCAACTAAAGGGTAATGAACGCGCTAGTAGGCAAATCGCTGCAAGACGGCAAATATATTCTGGAGCAGCCTTTAGGACAGGGTGGGTTTGGCATCACCTTCAAGGCCGTGCATCGAGATTTGAGGCAAGCGGTGGTGATCAAAACCCTTACTCCAGCCAGCCATCAGATCCCACAGTTTGCCGAACTAGAGCGACAATTTCGCGATGAGGCGCGGCGGTTGGCGATGTGTGTTCATCCCAATATTGTGCGGGTGAATGACTTTTTTACCGAAGAGGGCATCCCTTATCTGGTAATGGACTACATTCCCGGTCAAACGTTGGAAGAAGTCGTCTTTCCTGATCATCCATTGCCAGAGGCGATCGCCATTCACTACATTCGCCAGATTGGAGCCGCCTTACAGGTGGTTCACCAAAATGGTTTGCTGCACCGAGACGTAAAGCCGCAAAACATTATTTTACGCCAGGGTACTCAAGAGGTGGTGCTAATTGACTTTGGCATTGCCCGCGAGTTTACCCCCGGCACCACTCAGACCCATACCAGCCTGGTGTCGGTCGGCTACGCGCCAATTGAGCAGTATATGTCGCAGGAAAAACGCACTCCTGCCACCGATGTTTATGGTTTGGCAGCAACGCTATACGCCTTGCTCACCGCAACTGTGCCGATCGCCTCAGTTTTGAGAACCCGCCAAACCCTGCCAGCACCCCGTGAGCTGCAACCTCAAATTAGTCCCGCCGTCAGTCAGGCTGTCTTACGAGGCATGGCAGTCGAGGTGCAATATCGTCCAGCAACCGTCGCAGAATGGCTAACGTTGCTGCCAACTTCCTCAGCTATTGGAATGGCTGCAGGGGAAAACGGAGCTATTCCCAATCCAGATATTCCCCCTTCCCCGACGACCGCAGCAACCGTAGCGGTCGCGCCACGCCAGGTGAATCGGGCTGTCCCAGCTCCTGGTGCAGCTACAGTTGGCCCCGCTAAAAGAACGGTCGGAACTCCTGCTAAAACGGCAGCAGCTATTCCCCCAGTTCAAAAACCTCAACGCTCAAACCGAATGGCACCTCTGCTGTTAGTCGGAGTGGCGATCGCCGCTGCCATCGTTGGCGGAGTCAGTGCAATTGTGACGCGATCGCCCCAGACCGCCCAGGCTCCAGAGCCAACCCCCACCGAAACCCCGATAGACTTTTCTCCACCCGAACCAACCGAACTGTCACCCATCCCAGAAGCTTCTCCTTCACCAGAACCTGAGCCAGAGCCAGAACCACCCATCGCAGAGACTCCAGAACCCAGCCCAGAACCTTCACCGTCACAAAGTCAGCAAGGAACTGCCGCTGCATTATCCGACCGCAGCGTTCCTGGATTTGCTACAGGCACATCAATATCTGAGGTGCAGAGTTTACTCGGTGAGCCAACTCGCTCTAGAGACGGCTACTGGCCCAACACCCGTTCTGACCTATACGAACTGGTGCCCAACCAAGTCACCCTTGCCTACATCTACGACAAAAGCACCGAGCGCATTCGCCAAACCGAAGCCTCCTTTGCCCAATCCGTCGATCCGCTGATGATGCGGGTGACCCTAAACGGAATGCTCAACGGCAGATCGACCGAAGAAATTGAGCAAGCCCTAAGCCAAATTCGCGATCGCCAACGCAACGATTTTTCCTTCACCTCTGGCAACCTGGAAGGCGTGATTGAACGAAATGATAGCGATCGGATTTACATTGGCATCTGGGAAGAAGATTTGCATTAACCTGTAAGTTTGAAGTCTCAAATAAAGTGTCTAGACTGAAGAATAGGAAAGGTAATTGCTGAATTATTACTTAGTATCCCTGAATAACTTGAACGATCTCCTCAAAGCAAAGCATTAGCATCTTGGTCGTATCAAGGTTAGAGTGAGGCACAGCAATGGGACATTCTGTTCGGAAGCAAGCCATACCTGTTGAGTTCTTTGAACAAATTTGTGCCAATCAACTCCTGCTAGCATTGATTGACCAGTTATGGGGTTGTGGAGGCAGCATGTTTCACTGGTTTACTCCATTTACCGTGACTAATTCTGAGTACTTCCCAAGCCCAGTGGATGAACTCAAACAAGATTATGGGGTAATGAAGGATTTTTGGAAGAACGGCTTTCAATCTGAGGATGAACTTGAATCGTATTGCACCCTACTGGAACAATCTTTAAACCAATTAAAAGCAGATAATCCATACCTTATTCATCAGGAAGTTTGGCTGGATAGGAGAATGCATGAACAAGTTTATTCAGCCATATTGCAAAATTTAGAGGTAAAATTTCCTGACTTAGATGCTGAATTTGCTTATGAAGCCGTGTGGGGAGGCGAACGGATTCAACCTGGTTCAGATCTTCGATATCTTAGCTCAAATCGGGTAAGGGCGATCGCTCAAGTGCTGAACCAAATTGAAGTGAATGAGTTGCTTCATCATTCTGATGCTTTTCACGGTGATCCAGTTTCCTTAGAAGAATTCCACAAAACCGTTCAAGCGTTCAAAACTTGCTTCAAAGAAGCCGCAGAACGAGAGCAAATCATCCTCACTAAAGTGACTTGATAAATTGTATTTTACAATCCAGTTTTCGAAATAAACTTAACATTCATTTGTTGACAATTCATTATCTGATGAAGTTTGGTTTCAAGACAAATTAGGCTAGATTAATTACAGTGCTTAGCCCTTTGGAAACTGGCATCATGAAAACTCTAGAGGAAATCAAGCAATGGTTTATACAGCACAAATCAATATTGCAAGAACGTTATCAAGTTGAAGAGTTAGGAATTTTTGGCTCTTACGTCAGGCAAGAACAAACAGAAACTAGCGATGTGGATGTGCTAGTAGAGTTCTCTGAAATACCAAGTCTTTTGAAGTTCATTAACCTAGAGAATTATCTCAGCGACAATCTGGGAATCAAAGTCGATCTAGTGCATAAATCTGGCTTGAAACCTCGCATTGGAGAACGAATTTTGGCAGAGGTTGTTTACTTGTGACTAGGCGGCAAGTGGAGGATTATTTACAGGATATTTTGGATGCTGTCGTCGCGATCGAGCAATTCACAGCAGGGATCGAATTTGAGGCTTTTTCAAGCAATTTGGAAAAAATCTTTGCGGTTTCAAGGGCAATCGAAATTATCGGTGAAGCGGTAAAGCGAATACCAGATTCTGTGAGAGATCAATACCCTGATATTCCTTGGCGGGATATTGCCGGAATGCGAGACAAACTAATTCACGATTATTTCAATACAGATATAGAAATTGTTTGGAAAGCAGTTCTGGAAGACGTACCACAGTTAAAAATAATGATTTCCAAAGTTTTAGCTGATTTGCAAGGTCAGATTTAAGCGATCGCCACCACTTCTCCTCAGTTTAGATTTGCTACCAAACTACAACGCTGTATTGCTCAAATTCCTTATAGAATTGCAAGCATTCCAATACCTAACTCCTATGTCTTGCCAACATCTCGGTCAAATCACCCCAGACAACCTAATTCCGAAAGCTAACTATCCAATGTTTCGGTGTGAAGAATGCATTCGGACAAACGATCGCTGGGTGCATCTGCGAATCTGCCAAAGCTGCGGTAAGATGCTGTGCTGCGACTCTTCTAAAAATCAACACGCCCGTCGTCACTACGAGGAGACTGGGCATCCCATCATTAGTTCAGCAGAACTGGGGGAACAGTGGCTATGGTGTTTTGTCGATAAGCAAATGCAGCAATATTGATACATCGCAGCCCTCAATCAGTTGTAAGATGAGCGGGTTGTAATTTGGCTGCACGAATGAGTGCGATCGCCTCTCAGTTTGAGAAAATTGTCGGCTCCGTTGGGGTTTCTACTTGGGAAAGCTTGAACTCCGAGCAGCAGGTTCAAATTAGCGCAGCTCTGGTTCCTGGTACTCAAATCGACTGTGTGATTTATCCTGCAACTCCAGCAGAGCTAGCAGAAGTGATGACCTGCGCCAGTCAAAATCGCTGGCGTGTTTTGCCCTGCGGCTCTAGCAGCAAATTGCACTGGGGCGGCTTGGCAGAAGGCGTTCAGATAGTGGTAAGTACAGCGAAACTGAACCGTTTGATCGATCATGCGGTAGGGGATCTCACTGTTACAGCGGAAGCGGGAATGCGGTTTGCAGAGCTTCAGGCGACGCTGGCAAAGGTAGGGCAATTTTTGGCGATCGCCCCCACCTATTCCGATCGGGCGACCTCGGGAGGAATTGTTGCCACTGCCGACACGGGTGCCTTGCGCCAACGTTATGGTGGCATTCGAGATATGCTGATCGGGCTTTCCTTTGTGCGATCGGATGGGCAAATTGCTAAGGCAGGTGGGCGAGTTGTGAAAAACGTCGCAGGCTATGACCTGATGAAGCTGTTCACCGGGTCTTATGGGACATTGGGAATCATCAATCAGGTGACATTTCGGGTATATCCGCTGTCAACTGCCTCTCAAACGGTCATTCTTACGGGAACGCCAGATGCGATCGCCCAGGCAACCCAAACGCTATTAGCTTCAGCCCTGACTCCTACAGCGATCGAGCTACTTTCTGACAGTACTGTTGCTCAGCTACAGCTAGGTCAGGGCATGGGATTGGTCAGCCGCTTTCAAGGAATTGCGGTCAGCGTCGAACAGCAAGCGGCCAAACTTCTAGAAGTGGGTCAAGCGTTAGACTTAAAGGGCGAAGAGTTGACCGATGATGATGAGTCCAATTTATGGCACAAATTACCAGAAAGATTTGAAGATACTGCTGCTGAACCCGTGATTATTTGCAAGATAGGAATATTGCCCACCAACGCAGTCGCAACTTTAGCAAAAGTGAGTGAAATCAGGCAGAGTGAAATGACCGAGGCGATCGCCACGATTCATGCAAGTAGCGGCTTAGGCAAACTTAAAATGAGTGGGGACGCGACTCCTGAAACGCTGCTCAAAATTCGCCAACTTTGTGAATCTCAGGGTGGTTTTCTCACAGTGTTATCGGCTCCACAATCGCTCAAACAGCAGTTTGACGTTTGGGGCTATTCAGGCAGTGCGTTGGAGTGGATGCAGAAATTAAAACAACAGTTTGATCCACAGAATTTGCTCAGTCCCCATCGTCTTATCCGCAACATTTGAGGGGTGCGATTGCCAAATGAACACTTCAGACCCAACCAAACCTGCTGATCAATTCAATCAAAACCTGGACAATCAAAACCTGGACTCCTTTCCCAGCTTTGATGCCAAACATCCGCCCGACCAAAAACTGGTTGATGCCTGTGTCCACTGCGGCTTTTGCCTGACGACCTGTCCCAGCTATCGCGTGCTTGGCAAGGAAATGGATTCGCCTAGAGGTCGAATCTATTTAATGAATGCTATTAATCATCACGAAGCGCCGCTGTCTACCGCGACTTCACAACACTTTGACTCTTGTTTAGGCTGTCTCGCCTGCACCACAGCCTGTCCATCCGGAGTGCAGTATGACCAGTTGATTGCTGCGACTCGTCCCCAGGTTGAGCGAAATGTTCCTCGTTCACTGGGCGATCGCCTCTTCCGCCAACTCATCTTTTCCTTATTTCCCTACCCTAATCGCCTGCGGTGGTTGCTGGTGCCGCTATTTGTTTACCAGAAGCTAGGACTGCCAAAGCTAGTGCGTTCTACCGGATTGCTCCAGCGGTTCTTGCCACGACTCGCTGCAATGGAATCTCTGTTGCCTAATGTCACTGCCGAATCATTTCAAGACACATTACCGACTGTAATTCCAGCGCAGGGAGAACAGCGCTATCGAGTGGGAATGATTTTGGGTTGTGTACAGCGGTTATTCTTCTCAGAAGTGAATGAAGCGACAGCCAGAGTCCTCAGCGCTAATGGCTGTGAGGTGGTCATTCCCAAATCTCAGGGTTGCTGTGCGGCACTGCCGCAACACCAGGGACAGGAAGAACAGGCACAGGCGATCGCCCGCCAGATGATCGACAGCTTTGAAGGCACAGACGTAGACGCAATCATTATTAATGCCGCAGGCTGCGGACATACGCTGAAGGAATACGGTCACATCCTTCAAGATGACCCTGACTACCGTGAGAAGGCGCATGAATTTGCCAGCAAAGTGAAGGATGTTCAGGAGTTTTTGGGAGCGATCGGACTCACCGCCAAACTTTCTCCCCTCACTGACGCACCTTTAACGCTTGTTTATCAGGATGCTTGCCACCTGCTGCACGGGCAAAAGATCAGCCTGCAACCGCGTCAGCTTCTGCGTCAAATTCCGAATGTGCAGCTTCGAGAACCGATAGATGCGGCTCTTTGCTGCGGCAGTGCAGGCGTTTACAACATGCTGCAACCCGAAGTTGCAGACGAGTTAGGGCAGCAAAAGGTACAGAATTTACTCAACACAGGCGCGACACTGATTGCCTCTTCAAATCCCGGTTGCTCATTGCAAATTCAAAAGCACCTCCAGCTTCAAGGCAAAACCGTGCCGCTGATGCATCCAATTCGCCTGCTAGATTACTCGATCCGTGGCGTGAAACTAGAGCAACTTTGAATCCTCGGCATCCGGGATTGCTAAGGCTAACTGATAAATTTGACGACGGGACAAGGACGTTTTTTGAGCAAGCTGTCGGCTGGCTTGCGATCGCGACAATCCCTGATTCAACAAGTGCTGTAATTCTGCTCTCAGGGCTGACTCTGACAACAGTGGCTCTGCCAGTTCGTTTCCGGCGATCACCAGGGTGAATTCCCCTTGAGGTTCTCGATCGCTGTAATGGGCGATCGCCTCCTCTAAACTGCCGCGCCACACTTCCTCATGCAGTTTGGTCAATTCCCGTCCCAGAGCGATCGCTCGGTCGGTTCCCAACACCTCTGCCAGATCCTTCAGGGCTTGCCGCAAGCGATGGGGAGATTCGTACAGAATCAGCGTTCTAGCCTCGGTCTGCAAAGCTTCCAGGCGATCGCGTCGTTCCTGTCCTTTGGCGGGCAAAAAGCCTTCAAAAATAAAGCGATCGGTCGCTAAACCCGACACGCTAAGCGCTGTCACTCCTGCACTGGCTCCCGGAATAGGCACCACTACAATTCCCTCATCGGCACAGGCTTTTACCAGTTCGTATCCGGGGTCGGAAATTCCTGGCATTCCGGCATCGGTCACGAGGGCGATCGCCTTGCCCTGACGCAACCGCTCTAGCAGTTCGGGCAACCGGCTGTGGCGATTGTGGTCGTGATAGCTGACCTGCGGTGTAGAAATTTGAAAATGTTGGAGCAGTTTACCGGTGTGGCGAGTGTCTTCGGCGGCGATCGCATCCACCGTTTGCAAAATTCGCACTGCCCGGAAGGTCATATCTTCCAGGTTGCCGATCGGGGTTCCTACTACATACAGAGTGCCGTGCATGTAGGCATCGTAGCTCAGAGTGAGAATGAGAAACGCTGAAAACTGCTTAATCTCTCAGTATTCCTAGTGATTTGAAGCTTGCTAAAAGCTAAAATCGCGAATCTCCGTTCTCAAAACCTGTAAAAGCACCTGTTTAAGTAAAGTTTTATTTACTGAGAAGATACTGATTTCGCTGAGCCTCGTTGTTGGTTTGTTGAAGCTTTCAACAAGGCAAAGCTCCGCTGCGCGGTTTTAAAGATCTGCTAACCATAATGCTTATACGTGGAACTTGGCTGAACGGTTTTAAAAATTTGAAAATTCTTTTCCTTACATTGCTTAAAAAATAGCTTCATCAGAGTGCCGCTGACCTTAAAACCCTTTGTCAGTCTCCACAATTGCTTGCGTTCTTGGCTCTTCTTTAATTTGCATTTACCTGTAAATCACTTCAAATCATGGTCACTACCAGCTCTGAATTCGCCGCTGTTTCTGCATCTGTTCGTTCTCAGGTTTATTTAAGAGGTTCGACCAACATCCATCCTTCGGTCAACAGCAAAGTGAAGCGATGTATCGATATTTTGGGAGCAACGATAGGGCTGATTTTGACTGCGCTAGTGGTTGTGCCCATTGCGATCGCCATCCAGATTGACAGCCCAGGACCCGTTTTCTACAGCCAAACTCGCTGTGGGCATCGTGGTCGCTACTTCAAAATTTGGAAATTTCGCTCAATGGTCGTGAATGCTGAAGCACTCAAACAGCAGGTCACAAATCAGGCAAACGGTCACGTCTTTAAGAATGACAACGATCCTCGGATTACAAGAGTGGGTCAATTTCTGCGACGTACTAGTCTGGATGAACTGCCGCAGTTTTGGAATGTGCTACAGGGCGACATGAGCCTAGTGGGCACTCGTCCGCCTACAGTAAACGAAGTTAAACAGTACAGCAAGCATCACTGGAGACGGCTCGAAGTTAAGCCTGGTATTACGGGCGAATGGCAGGTCAATGGTCGCTCTCAAATCATCGACTTTGAAGCTATTGTGCAGCTTGACCTGAGATATCTTCATCGCTGGTCAGTAATGTATGACCTTTTTTTGATTGGCAAGACGATTTGGGTGGTTTTGTCGAAACAGGGAGCCTGTTAAATCCTTAAAAGAATCACAATCAATAGACCTTTTGCGTGAATGGTAGCGCGGCTCCGCCGCGCTACCATTCACGCTTTAAAAAGCGATTCATAGAGGTTTATTTAAATGACCTAAATTTTGATTTAGCTGTAGCTTAGTTCAAGCGTATTCGGTTCAAGGGTAGAATCCTCAAAAGTTGAGGGGGGTTATCATCTCAAGATGGACTCTCTCAACTTTCTTGCGTCTTCTTATACCTACTCACAATCTGGTAGCTTTATCGGCTCCACTCTTCCTCGTGATTTCCCTATTTCCCCCACTGCAATTGTTGGCGATCGCCCCTGCCTGGTTCTCCTACGCCTTTCTAACTCATCCGCTCATGGGTCAGGTTCAGCCGTTTTTAGGAGATGTTCGACTTGATTTGGCAGCTCTGGTTGTGATGCTGGCCCTTTCTGCCTGCTTTTCTGGGTCAGAAACCGCTATTACGGCCCTGGACAATCTGAAACTGAGAGCACTGATCAAAGAACAGGGTGATCCCGGTGGAATGTTTACCCTGGTGCTAGAAAATCGGGCTCGGTTCATCACCACACTCCTGATCGGCAACAATCTGGTTAATAATACTTCGGCTATTCTTACCAGTAATCTTTTCACGATCTGGTTTGGCAATGCAGCAGTGGGGATCGCTACAGGTGTAATCACGCTGCTAGTCCTGATATTTGGCGAGATTACGCCCAAGTCGCTGGCAATCAACAACGTCATGCCGATTTTTAGGGTGGTGGTACGCCCAATCTATTGGCTGTCTAGAGTGCTGTCATTTTTTGGCATTGCTCAGTTTTTGGAGGCGATCGCTCAATTCGCCATCCGCACTTTTCAGGGCAACGTAGTACAGCCAGGAGAATCGATCAAAGATCTGCAGCTGATGATCGAAATTCTGGGCGGCAAAGGACAGCTTGACCTCGATCGCCATCAGTTGCTCAACAAAGCACTCATGCTCGATCGGGTGGTAGCGCGAGACGTGGTCAAACCTCGAATTGACATGCAAACGATTTCCCACGAAGCAACGCTACGCGAACTCGTAGATTTTTGCTTAAAAACCGGATACTCTCGCATCCCGGTTCAAGAGGAATCAAAAGATCAAATTGTGGGCATCGTTCATCTGAAGCGAGCTCTGCAAGAATTAGACTCGGTTTGCCAAACTGACCAGACTGATGCGCCCGTGACGCAAGCAATGGATGCACCTGTCTACATACCCGAGCTAAAGCGGGTCGCTGACCTGCTCAAAGAAATGCTGCAACAGCAGTTTCACATTGCGATCGTGGTAGACGAATATGGTGGCACCGTTGGACTCGTTACCCTGGAGGACATTCTAGAGGAGCTAGTTGGTGAAATCTATGACGAAAGCGACTTTCCCTCTCGGATTCGATGGCAGCGCAGCGTGCCTACGATTCGGCGATTAGGTTGAGCGTTTGCTAAACATGACGTACAAGCTAGAAACCTGCTTTGAACCAGTCAAGAGTCCTGCATTACAATCAACAGCGCTAATTGTCGAGGAACGCTGTAAAATTGCGAAATCTGTTGAAGGGCAGTTTGCGAACCGCCCCTACCAGAGGGATGGATAGTCATAATCCATCCCTCTGTTCAACGACATCTAAATTCAGCAGAATCAAGCATGGAATAAGAGGCAGTATGAACCAATAAGCAAGCCCGATCTCTAGTAAAGCAACCAGTCAGGGTGATTTTTACCAAACCCTCTCAGCGTGACAAAGTGTAGGGACATCATGTGCGCTTCTAATTGACTGCTGTTGTCGTGTGTTGTTGCCCAGCAATTTAGTGAGATTCTCTGTAAGACTTTCCGCAGAAAGATTTATAGTGATCGCATCAATTGCTCAACCGTCCCAACGTTGCATTCTGTAGGAGCGGTACCTTGAACAAAAAGACTTCTAATGATTCCTCTCTGTCCGTCCAAGTGATTGTCCTGTCCTTAACCGCTTGGGCAATTATTGCGCTCCTATTTTTTCTCTTATTTAGTGTGCCTTTACCCGGGCAAGGGCGACCGAGCTGGTACGGAGTGACAACTTACGTGCTTGAAGATGTCGCTTTTTTGGGAGCTGCCATCCTCTGTTTTCGGAACTGGCGCAGTAGCCTGATCGTCAGTGGTAGAACTGTTTGGTTAGCGATCGGTTTGGGAATGTTGTCTTACTTTATCGCTAACTTGCTGTTGGCTCAGTGGGAGTTGGGCTGGGGGCAATCGCCCGACCTTTCCCCTGGAGACTTCTTTTTTATCCTGACTTATTTCTTCTTGGGCTGGGGAATGCTGCTGGCGGTCATCTCTAGGCGGCTGAATTTAGCTTTGTGGCAATGGGCTACGGTTTTAGGAATTGCGATCGTAGGGATTTTGCTTGCCTATCTGCTGCTTTCCGCACCAGAAGAAACTGAACTTCCGGCGGCTCCTACCGGGATTGAACAAACTGCTCCTGCTAATCCCGGTGCTCCACCAGATGCAGCCCCAGCGCTGCCGGAGAGCTCCACCGAAGCCGATGCCCTAGCAGCAAATACCGCCCCAGGTTGGGTTACGAGTTTAGCGGCTGACCTGGAACCCCTGGGAGATATCGTTACACTGCTCTATATCATAGGTGACATTATTCTGGTGGTGATGGCAACAACCCTGCTGTTAGCATTTTGGGGAGGGCGATTCTCCCTATCTTGGCGGTTCATTGCCGCTGCCGCTTTCTCACTCTATCTGGCAGACATCTGGTTCTTCTATGCCACTACCTATGTTGAGGATTACGAAACTGGAGCTTTGCCAGAGGTATTCTTCATCTTTAGCGCGGTTCTGTTTGGCATTGGTGCAGCCTTAGAGTACGATCTGTCAACCCGTTCTCGCCGAGGAGGAAGGAGGAGAGCGTAGGATAAGGGATGAAAGAACTCCCTATAATCCTGATGAATTGGCAGAATGGTAGTAGTGGTAGTGATAAAAAGCAAAGATATAATTTGCTTCTCTACAGAAACGGTCTAATAGCTGACAGTCCGATCGCTGGCTGAGGAAAGATTTGCGGCATGGCTCCCCAAAAATTGTCTGATTCTGATAAACAAACGATTCTCACGTTGTATCGCCACCCAGAGGAGACGACCTCAACTCTGGCCAGTCGCTATGGCGTGAGCAATACCACCATTAGCCGCATCCTGAAGCAAGGCTTGTCGGAACAGGAGTATGAAACCCTGGTGCAGCAAAAGCGAGGTGGATTGTCTACCCGGTTTCTCAATTTTGCACCTGAGTCTTCTGAACCACCTGAAGTAGAATCTAAGCCGATTCAGCCACTTGAACAACCTTCTCAACCTGAACTCTTTGAATCATCTCCCCAACCTGAATTCTTTGAACAACCTTCTCAACCTGAACCCTTTGAACAACCTTCTCAACCAGAGCCATTGGTCTCTCAGTTAGCCGAAGCGAAGCCAAAACCTCAACTACGGGAGATTCCAGCTCCTCAACGGCGTGAGCGGAAACGCACGGCGATCGCCGAAGCAAATGAGACAACGTTTGCGGCTCCGTTGACCAAAACGACAGAGGTAGACAGCGTTGAAGCAAAAATTGCAGAGGTGGCTGACAAAAACTTGTCTTCTGCGACGCAGATTCCGCTGCTAGAATTTTCAGCAGCAATGGAAGACCAAATTGCAAAGCCGCAGTCAGACCAAAACTACGGTTTAGAAGCAACTCCTCGTGTTGCAGAGACGCTAGCAGAAGATCTGTTGAACGAGGGAGAGGACTTTGAAGAACTGGATGATGAGGAAGAAGATTTAGAAGACCTGGATGACGACCTGGATGATGATGAGGATGACTCGTATGGAGCAGGTGGAGATTCGCAAGATTTCACCGCTGTACATATTCAGTCAAAGGAGCGGGTAAGCGTTTTGCCGTTGTCTGAAGCTCCGATTCCTAAGATCTTTTATTTGGTTGTTGATCGCGCCTCCGAGTTGATTACTCGCCCACTCAGAGATTTTGCCGACCTGGGGCAAATTCCTGATGAGGAAATTCAAGCAAGAACGCTGCCAATTTTTGACAACCATCGAGTTGCTCGACGGTTTTCTCGCCGAATGCAGCGAGTCGTCAAGGTTCCCGATGGGCGAATGCTACACAAAGTTGGACCTTATTTGCAGGCAAAGGGGATCACGCGTTTGCTAATCGATGGGCAGGTTTACTCGATTTAAATTGCAGATTTAACTTGCAGAACACGGTGAAAATCGAGCGGTTGGATCATCTGGTCTTGATGGTGGCTGATTTACAAGCGACCTGTGATTTTTACGCGCGGGTTCTAGGAATGGAGGTGGTGATGTTTGGCGATCGCCGCTATGCCCTCCACTTTGGGCAGCAAAAGATCAACCTGCACCAAGTTGGCAGAGAGTTTGAGCCAAAATCTGCCGAGCCTACTCCTGGCTCTGCCGACCTTTGCTTGATTACAGCTACACCTTTAGCTGAGGTAATGACTCACCTGCAATCGTGTGGAGTAGAAGTTGAGCAGGGCATTGTGCCAAGAACTGGAGCAATGGGGGCGATCGCCTCCCTCTACATCCGTGATCCCGATGGCAATCTGTTAGAAATTTCCAATTACCCCCAAGTCTCGTAAGATTGGAGCAACGCTTGCGGATACATCATGCAGATTCGGGTTGAGACATTTACGGTTCACAAGCGATTTGCTCTGACTATCAGCCGCGGCACGTCGGCAGAAAGTACGAACGTCTGGCTGATTTTAGAACATGACGGAGTTGAAGGCTGGGGAGAAGCTTCGCCTTTTTCGGTAGGTCGTCCTCAGCCCACCGAAGAGATTGTTCTTCAGCTTCAGCAAATTGCGCCTCAATTAAAGTCGCTGACTCCCTTTGACCAGCAGCGGATTGAGCAAATTTTGACAGATGCCAATCTGCCCTCTGCTGCCCAGACTGCACTTGATCTGGCATTGCATGACTGGCGCGGCAAGTATCTGGGGCTGCCGCTGTGGAAACTGTGGGGATTGGAGCGCGATCGCATCGTGCCCACCTCTGCCACCATTGGTATCAGTTCTCCTGAAGCCGCTCGACAACGGTTGCTGCATTGGTTACAGCTTGCTCCCTTTCAAGCCGTTAAGGTGAAACTGGGTAGCCCTAGTGGGATCATGGCAGACCAGGAAATGCTTAAAGCAGTGCAGCAAGAAGTGCCCAAAGGGGCAAAAGTCAGTATTGACGCAAATGGCGGTTGGAATCTGGCAGATTCTATTTCTATGAGCCACTGGCTAGCGGAACAGGGTGTCACCTACATTGAGCAGCCGCTCGACAAAGGTCAGGAGTCAGATTTACTGGAACTGTATCGTCAGTCGCCCTTGCCCATTTTCGTAGATGAAAGCTGTTTTGATAGTCGCGACATTCCCAAACTGGCAGATCGCGTTCATGGTATCAACATTAAGCTAATGAAATCGGGCGGCTTGAGTGAGGCACTCCGGATGATTCACACTGCCAAAGCCTGTGGCTTGCAAATTATGTTTGGCTGCTACTCAGACAGCGCTTTAGCCAATACCGCAGCGGCCCATCTGGCTCCTTTTGCAGATCATTTAGACTTGGATAGTCATCTCAACCTAATTGACGATCCGTTTGTTGGGGCCTCTTTGGAAAGTGGCTGTCTAGTGCCAAACGACTTACCAGGATTGGGGGTGCAACGTGTTCACGGCTAGCGATCGCATTGCCCTGCTGATGCATGAAGGGCTGCAAGGGGCAAAAGGAAAAACGGGCATTTCTCTACTGCGTTATAGCGATCTGTCGATTGTGGCAGTTGTGGATGAGCAATCTCCGGGGCGATCGCTTTCAGAGCTGATTGGAATTTCGCGTCCGGTGCCCATTGTTGCATCGGTAGCAGAGGCACTCGCCTATCAGCCTACCGTGTTAATGATTGGGATCGCTCCCTCTGGCGGAGCGCTGCCCGAAGACTGGTGGCAGGAAGTAAAACAAGCTGTTGCCGCGGGTTTGTCAGTTGTGAATGGACTGCATACACCCCTGGCAACTGATCCCCAACTTAGCAGCCTGCTAAAACCCGGGCAGTTGATTTGGGATGTGCGCCGAGAGCCACAAGGTTTAACAGTAGGCAGTGGTCAGGCGCGATCGCTTCCTTGTCTACGAGTTCTGACCGTTGGCACCGATATGAGCGTCGGCAAAATGTCTGCCAGTTTAGAGCTAGATCGAGCTGCACAAGAGCGAGGTTTACAGTCCCGCTTTCTGGCAACAGGTCAGACAGGGCTAATGCTGGGTCATGACGGCATTCCTTTAGACGCAATCAGAATTGATTTTGCCTCTGGCGCAGTCGAGCAAATCATGATGCGCTATGGATATGACTACGACATTCTGTTTGTCGAAGGGCAAGGATCGCTGATGAATCCAGCCTCTACTGCTACTCTTCCTCTGATGCGGGGCAGTCAACCTACTCATCTGGTCCTAGTTCATCGGGCGGGACAAACTCACGTTCAGCAATTCGCAGATGTTCCCATCCCACCCTTACCCAAAGTTATTCAAGTGTACGAAACGGTTGCCTCTGCTGGCGGAGCATTTGCTGAGGTGAAAGTGGTGGCGATCGCCCTTAACACCTTTCACCTGAGCGAAGAAGAAGCACAGGAAGCGATCGAACATGCCCAGCTAGAAACAGGGCTGCCTTGCACCGACGTGATTCGCTCTAACGCAGAACCTATTCTAGATGCAATTCTCAAGTGACCAATACTGCACTCACGACAAAACGAGAATATGTAAAACGAGGATATGGCTGGCATATCCTCGTTCAAGCTTAGTCTAGACAGGTGAAGCGGTATTAAACTCTAAAACTTAACTCGATCAGGAAAAGAGTCCTGAAGCTGGACAAGTCAGTTCTCTACAACTCGGCTCCGGGCGGTAGAATGACCTGATCGACAGCGTGAATTACCCCGTTGCTAGCCTGAATATCAGGCTCGATCACCGTTGCATTGTTGACCATGACTCCGCCAGCGGCTTCATCAACCTCAACGGTAACAGGTGTGCCCTCAACTGTTTCCACTTCTCCGGCTGCGATTTCGCTAGCAGGAAGCTCTTCTGGCACGACATGGTATGTCAAAACTTGAGCTAGGACGTCCTTATTTTCAGGAAGTAGAAGCTGATCCAGTGTGCCTTCGGGTAGTGCTTCAAAGGCTTCGTTGGTAGGTGCAAAAACAGTGTAAGGGCCCTCGCCTGAAAGCGTTTCAGTCAGTCCTGCGGCTTCAATGGCAGTCGCTAGGGTGCTAAAAGATTCATCAGACGCCGCTAGATCTGCAACCGTTTCTCCTTCACCAGCAGTTGCGCCCTCAGCAGTAGGGTCTTCGACAGCAGGGTCTTCAGTTGCAGGAACCTCTGTTGTGGTTGCAGGA
The DNA here is from genome assembly GCF_014695745.1 of Leptolyngbya sp. FACHB-671. NCBI lineage: Bacteria > Bacillati > Cyanobacteriota > Cyanophyceae > Leptolyngbyales > Leptolyngbyaceae > Leptolyngbya > Leptolyngbya sp. FACHB-671. The sequence goes on from NZ_JACJOV010000129.1 coordinate 82,776, forward strand.
ACCTCAGTTGACTCGACCTCGGCAGTATCGGTGGGTTGGTTGCAGGCGGACAGAACGAGCGCACTGCTTAACCCAACTAGACCTAAAACCAAACGCTTAGAAATTTGGTTGCGAATCATAAATACCTCTTCAATTGTCACAGTAGTCTTGATGACCTTTACAGAACTTAAAGGATGTTCTCAAGCAATGCCCTCAGCCCCTAGATAGATGTTGTCTAGAATACAAAAAAGAAATTTATTGATTTGATTGGTTGAATGCTTCAACCGTAGGGGGTTGTGAGAAATGTCTTTACAGACAAAAGCAACAAACACACGCTGTGGCTGCATCCGGCAATCCCAAAAAGTGAAGTATTCTTAGTTTGCTAATGGATCTAAGCGACCGCCCCAATAATTCCAAAGCTGCACCTTAACTTTTGCCATGCCTCCATTTCAGCATCCTCGATTGGCTGTGCCGCCGCCGCTGATGATGTCCGAGCCAGGGTCTTTTGCTCATCTGACCCTAACTCAGCGATGGCCGGCGATCGCCCAACGCACAATCGATGAAAATGATTTCCCAACGGACATTGTTGTCGCTCTGGAAACCCTGGTGCAGGAGCTATTTGAGGGCAAAGTACGACTGCTTGAAGACGAAAACGCCCCCGATTTAGCGGAGTGGTCAACTTATCTGCATCCTTACCTCAATTGTTCCTGGATGGAGGTACCCTGGTTCTTTGCCGAGGTTTATTTCTACCGTCGTCTTTTAGAAGCAACGCAGTACTTCCAACCTGGAGCATGGCAAGGTTTTGATCCTTTTCACACCCAAAAACATGCCAGCTTAACCACATCTCTAGAAAAAGTTCGTGCAGTAAGTTCTCAAATCAACTCGTTGCATCAGTCACAAATTGATCAGAGCAAAGAGGATGTGACGTGGGGTACAAACCTTGCTGTGCTACTTCATAACGCACTCTGGGGAAATCAAGCTGATTTAAGCTTAAAGCCTACTGTTGATTTGGTTTTTGAAAGTAACGCTGAAACTGAATTTGAGCAGGCTCAGAAAACTCACGTTTTGGTAGACGATACGGATAAACTGTTAGATTGGTTCGCGGAGCAAGGGAAAGGGGAAGGGAGATGGCGATCGCACCCCCGAATTGATTTAGTCGCAGATAATGCAGGCTTTGAGTTAATTTGTGACCTCTTCCTGATTGATCTATTGCTAACTCAACCTTCTCCCTTTACTGTTTATCTGCATCTTAAGATTCATCCTACGTTTGTCTCAGATGCCACCATTGTAGACGTTCATCATACCCTGGCCGTTTTATCCAATGATAGGGAGATGAGTGTCCAGAGTCTGGCAGAAAGGCTCAAGAATTATTTGGCGATCGGACGACTACAACTCCTAGCAGATCCTTACTGGGTTTCACCTTTAGAGCTCTGGGAACTACCCCAAACACTGCATCATGAGTTGTCTCAGAGTAACTTAGTCATCCTCAAAGGTGATGCCAACTATCGCCGCTTACTAGGAGATCGGCACTGGTCATTTACGACCCGATTTGAAGAGATCGTATGCTACTTTCTCTCTCCTCTATTAGCATTACGAACCCTCAAATCGGAAGTTGTAGCAGGCTTACAGCCTGAACAAGTAGGGTTACTCAATCAAATAGACCTAAGCTGGTTAACCAATGGAGAATGGGCAGTTATGCAGTTTGCTGACCTACCAGGTTTGGGGTTGCAATGACGGGTTGGCGAGTCCTCCAGTTAAACCGATAGCCGTGAGGCAGGATGTGGAGCTTAACACCACAAACCGCCAGAGGCTCATCTTTGAGTAATCCTTCCAGATTGTTGTGAGTGGTACCTGACTCATCTACAACTGTGATGGCTCCCTCACCCACAACTTCAAACTCATCACCCGTCACAATTACAGCCGTGTTCTCGTCAATGCCAATTCCCAACACGGCAGGCTGTTGTACCAAGGCTGAAATTAGTCGTCCTAACCTACCTCGTTGGGCAAAGTGTTGGTCAACCACGATGCCAGGAAGAAAACCCATTCCTGGTCCCATCTCAACTGCATCAACACTAGGGTTTGTTTCGGATTTTCCTTCAACAATCATCATGTCGGGCATCATTGCGGCTCCTGCACTAGTGCCCCCCACAACAATTCCTTCGTTGTAGCGTCTGTGAATCACACTGTCGAGTTTAGTGTCTTTAATCAGGTCAGTAATACGTGCCTGGTCTCCGCCAGTAAAGAATACGCCCGTTGCCTTTTCAGCCTTTTCTAAATTTTCAGAACGGTCTGCGTCTTCCCGATAATCGGTATCAATGACACAAACATCTTCCACTCCCAGACGCTCGAAAATCCGCACGTATTGGGTTCCAACTTCTCCAGGTAGGCTGGTCGCTGCGGTTAAAACTGCAATTCGAGCGTTGACCCCTCCAGCGCATCTTACAAACTCTCGAAGGATAGTGCAGTCTCCTTCTTTATCTTCCGCCCCACCAATGATGACTAACTGTCCCCGACTTTGACTCGGCTCCATACTGTGCCCTACCTTAATTTTTAACTTGGGATTTTTAATCGGTTCTCGATCGTAGCTGCTAAAGTGATTCGGAGAGAGCGATCGCCTTTAATGTACGTTTGAGAAATACCTTAATAAGCGTACTGCTGAAATCAGGTAAATCTGACCTCGCTTGAGATAGAGATTTTGGCGATTTCTGTAACCATTGTTGCAAATTAAGATTGTGATTCTATGAAATTCGAGTTGGAAATCTATCTAACGTCCTATTGAGACTTGTCCTAAATAAGAGATAGTTTTGGACTGATCTGTGTCTTTAGAAATCACCATGAGCTTTCAACGTGCTAGCGGCATTCTACTGCACCCAACCAGTCTACCCAGTCAATTTGGAATTGGTGATTTAGGCAAATCGGCATACAAATTTGTGGATTTCTTAGAGAAAAGTGGGCAAAAGCTGTGGCAAGTTTTGCCATTAGGCCCAACTGGATATGAGCATTCTCCATACACCATGAATTTCAGCGCTTTTGCCGGAAATCCTCTCCTGATCAGCCTGGAAACCTTGGCAGAAGAAGGTTTGCTGAACGCAGATGAACTGTCCCCACTACCCTCTGAGGAAAATGCTGCTCCTCATTTGATTGATTTTGATCGGGTGATTCCACATAAGTTTAAGTTTCTCAAATTGGCTTACGAACGCTTTCAGAACCTCAGCACGCCGGATCCACAACTCGAACAGTTCTCTAAAGAACAGTCCTATTGGTTAGATGACTATGTGCTGTTCATGTCGTTGCTCGAAGCCAATGAGGGGAAAAGCTGGAATTATTGGGAAGGGGCGATCGCCCGACGAGAACCAGATGCACTCAAAGCAGCCGCAGAACAGTTGCAAGAAAGTATTCAATTCCATCGATTCTTGCAGTTCAAATTCTTTGAGCAGTGGTCAAAACTTCGGGCTTATACCAATCAGAAAAATATTCAAATTGTAGGTGATATTTCTATCTACGTTTGCCACAACAGCTCTGATGTTTGGGCAAGTCCAGAAACATTTAAACTAAATCCACAAACCTTTGAACCTGCTTACATCGCCGGAGTTCCGCCTGACTACTTTAGCGCTACTGGGCAGCTTTGGGGGAACCCCGTATATGACTGGGATCAAATTAAGCAAACCAACTATGCCTGGTGGGTAAAGCGGTTTCAGGCAACGCTGCAATATGTTGATATTGTTAGAGTTGATCACTTCCGAGGGTTTGAAGCCTACTGGCAAGTTCCTGCTGGAGAGGAAACTGCAATCAATGGTGAGTGGATCAAAGGACCAGATGCCGAGTTCTTTGAATCACTAAGCGACCAGTTAGGCAGTTTGCCGATCATGGCAGAGGATTTAGGAATTATCACACCTGAGGTTGAGGAACTACGCGATCGCTTCCAATTTCCCGGAATGCGAATCCTACAGTTTGCCTTTGGTGAAGATCCTAAAAATCCCTACCTACCGCACCATTACATCAATAACTGTGTGGTTTACACTGGCACTCATGACAACGACACAACTTTAGGTTGGTGGTCAGGAGCCAGTGCTGGAGAAAAGCAATTTGTGGCTCACTATTTAGGCTGTACATCTGCCGAAGAGATTAAACAGATCAATTGGGAATTCATCCAGCTAGCACTTGCTTCGGTTGGTGATTTGGCTGTTGTTCCACTGCAAGATGTGTTGGGTTTGGATAACCATGCTCGTATGAATGACCCTAGCGTATCCGCAGGTAACTGGCGCTGGCGTTACACCGACTCTAATGTGTTGACTCAAGAATTGAGCGATCGCCTACTCCGTCTCACTCATCTCTATAGCCGATAAATCTTACCTACCCTGAATCCCTCTCCCGCAGTAGAAGAGGGATTTCAATTTTCTCTCATTACTCCCTTCCCGATTAAAAATTAGGCACTATAAAGATCAGGGATGCCCCCGCGACGCGGAGGGCATCCCTGATCTTTTATTAGGAGAGGAGTAAGCCACTAATCAAATCTGCAAAAGACTAATGACTGTTAACAAAACTATCCTCAAGCCGAAGCAGCTGAGTCAGTTTGATTCATCGCAGAATCAGAACCACGGCCAAACGACAGCATTACCCGCGAAACGCCGCTAAACAAAACGCTTGCACCAACCAGTGTGCCAATTAGCCAGGGAGCGTTAAAGGGCCATTGGAACAAAACTATACCGCCAAATGCCAGCGTTACAATTCCATTCACTAAAGCCCAGGTCCAGTTTTGCTGCGGACGCAGACGAAACGCCAAGATTGTTTCAAACACACCTTCTGTCAGGAAAAAGCTACCCAGTAGCAAAGTCAGAGTAAGGATGCCCGTCCGAGGATAGACGAACAGCATAAGACCGGTCGCTACATAAAGGACTCCCAACAGCAATTTCCAGATGAAACCGCCACGATCGCGCGTTTGAAACGCATAAACGACCTTAGCAGCTCCTGCAGAAATCAGGATGAAGGCAACCCAAGTCTCAGCAACAAGGGTTGAGAAGATAGGTAGGGCAAGCCCCACAATACCTAGAACAATGAGCAGGACACCCACTAAAGGAGAATTGTTTACCTGTTTATTAATGGTGTTAGTTCCAGCGCTAGTTTCAGCGCTAGTTTCAGGAGACACGTTGGATGTCATAGTCGTTTTTTTCCTATCTGTAATAGCTTCTCTGCACAGGTTAGGAAAAAAACTACTCGCCTGGTAGGACCTTAGGGTAGACCTCCTTTTAACCCGTGATCGGGGTTTACTCTACAAAAGGTTACAAATTCTAAGAGTTTAGTTACAAATCAGTAACGACATCTTAATTGATATGAAATTTGTGAGAGCATAATCAGTGCCGATTACTGGTACTTAACCAAGTCTGAACAGAGAGTCTGAAGCGAGATGGATCAACATCAGAAGTCAACAGTCGTAATTACAGGTGCTTCTTCGGGAGTAGGTCTACAGGCGGCAAGAGCGCTAGCTCAGCGTGGATGGCACGTAGTGATGGCTTGTCGAAATTTGGAGAAAGCAGAAAAGGCAGCCCAATCTGTAGGAATGTCGAAAGATAGCTACACCCTTCTGCATATTGATTTGGCTTCTTTGGAGAGTGTGCGGCAGTTTGTAACAGACTTTAGGGCAAGCGGCAGATCGTTAGAGGCACTGGTCTGCAACGCGGCGATTTACATGCCCCTGTTAAAAGAGCCATTGCGATCGCCAGAAGGCTACGAGCTAAGCGTTGCCACCAATCACCTCGGGCATTTCCTCCTGTGCAACCTGATGCTTGAGGACTTGAAGAAGTCTCCCGCATCCGACAAGCGTTTAGTCATCCTGGGCACAGTAACTCACAACCCCGATGAACTGGGCGGAAAGATTCCTCCACGCCCCGACCTGGGAGAGTTGCAGGGCTTTGAGCAAGGTTTCAAAACACCGATTTCCATGATTGACGGCAAGAAATTTGAACCCGTGAAAGCTTACAAAGACAGCAAAGTTTGCAACGTACTGACGATGCGAGAGCTTCATCGCCGCTTGCACGACTCGACCGGCATTATCTTCAGTTCTCTCTATCCGGGATGTGTGGCGACGACTGCGCTATTCCGCAACCACTACCCACTCTTTCAGAAGATTTTTCCGCTCTTCCAGAAATACATTACCGGCGGTTTTGTGACTGAAGAACTGTCTGGAGAACGGGTTGCAGACGTTGTTGCCAAGCCAGAATACGGTCAGTCTGGAACTTACTGGAGTTGGGGCAATCGTCAGAAAAAAGAAGGCAAATCGTTTGTACAAAAAGTTTCTCCCGAAGCCCGCGATGATGCCAAGGCAGTGCGTCTATGGGAGCTAAGCGCAAGGCTAGTGGGGTTAGAGGAACCCGCAATGTCTGCTAAGTAGTTGTTGGACGATCGCTATGCTGGCTCCCAACAAAGCGGATTGCCTTGTTATCCTGTAAGTAAAGTTGTCCTGAGTGGATTGACTTCCTTACCATGACCCAACAACCCAAGCGTATTTGCATTCTCGGTGGCGGCTTTGGCGGTCTTTATACCGCGCTGCGGCTGAGCCAACTCCCCTGGAGCAAACTCGAAAAGCCTGAAATCGTGCTGGTTGACCAGCGCGATCGCTTCCTATTCTCGCCTCTGCTCTACGAATTGCTTACAGGTGAACTGCAAACCTGGGAAATTGCTCCTCCTTACACTGAACTGTTAGCAGGCACAGGCGTACATTTCTATCAGGCAGCGATCGCTGGAATTGACGTGCAGTCAAAGCAAGTACAGCTTCAGGACGGACCAGAACTGTCCTACGATCGCTTAGTTTTGGCGCTTGGCGGCGAAACCCCTCTGGATATCGTGCCAGGGGCAACCGAACACGCGATTCCTTTTCGCACGATCGCCGATGCCTACCGTCTAGAGGAACGACTGCGAACCCTGGAAGCATCTGAGGCAGACAAAATTCGAGTTGCTATCGTCGGCGCAGGCTACAGCGGTGTTGAGTTAGCCTGCAAACTGGCAGATCGGTTAAAAGAACGAGGACGGCTGCGGTTGGTAGAACTGACCGACCAAATCCTTAGAACCTCACCAGAATTTAACCGGGAAGCAGCTCAAAAGGCCCTGGAAGAGCGGGGCGTGTGGATCGACCTGGAAACGAAGGTAGAAGCGTTGGGTGAGAACACGATTTCATTGGAGTACAAAGGGAAGGTCGACACAATCCCAGTTGAAGTGGTGCTATGGACAGTCGGCAACAAAGTTGCAGAGGTTGTGCAAAATCTACCGCTGAAGCATAACTCACGAGGACAGCTTGTAATCACGCCAACTCTTCAGGCGATCGACTATCCCGAAGTTTTTGCACTGGGCGATCTGGCAGAATGCCAGGATGTAGATGGACAAAAAGTTCCAGCGACCGCCCAATCCGCTTTTCAGCAAGCAGAGTATGTGGGTTGGAATATTTGGGCATCGTTAACCAATCGTCCGCTGTTGCCGTTCCGCTATCAGCATCTTGGCGAGATGATGACTTTGGGCACCGATGATGCAACCTTTACTGGCTTGGGAGTAAAGCTAGACGGACAGCTAGCCTACGTTGTGCGTCGTTTAGCATATCTTTACCGAATGCCTACTCTGGATCACCAACTTAAGGTCGGTTTGAACTGGATCGTGCGCCCGTTGCGTGAGATGCTTTCTATCTAGAGTCTTGATGTAACGTTAGCTATTGCTCTAGGTAGGTAGACGCTGATGAAGCATCCCAAGGTGATTTTTTTGGATGCCGTTGGCACGCTATTTGGCGTGAAAGGCAGCGTGGGCGAAGTTTATGGTTCGCTGGCTCGCCAATTTGGAGTAGTGGTAGAGGCTGAAGTCCTGGATAATGCTTTCTTCCAAAGCTTCCGGGCAGCCTCTCCAATGGCATTTCCGAGGGTGTCACGGTCAGAGATTCCAGAGCGAGAATTTGCCTGGTGGTGGGCGATCGCCGCTCAAACGTTCCAAAAGGCCGGAGTGCTAGACCAATTCGCGGATTTTTCAGCGTTTTTTACCGTTCTCTACAGCCATTTCGAGACAGCTGAACCCTGGCTCGTTTATCCTGACATTCGCTCTACTCTGATGCAGTGGTGCGACCAGGGGGTTGAACTGGGGGTTGTTTCTAACTTTGACTCTCGTATTTACGCCGTCCTATCCGCTCTGGAGCTAGCCGAATTCTTTAGCTCAGTCACCATTTCCACAGAAGTGGGGGCTGCAAAGCCTGATCCCCAAGTTTTTGCGACCGCATTGCAGAAACATAACTGTTCTCCTGGCGAAGCATGGCACATTGGCGATAGCTTTAAAGAAGACTATGAAGGCGCAAAAGCTGCTGGACTGAGAGCCATTTGGCTTAAGCGAGCAAGCGTCTCCATTCCGGCTCCTTCTCTTAGCGGGGTAAGGAGCTAGATACAGATTCTTGCTTAACGGATTCACCGTTTAGATATAAGAATTTGTGGTATAAATCTACAGTAAATTTATAAAGTAGCTGGGGATCGTTGAGCGTGAGACAGTAGCATCAAATTTAAGGACTGAGATGAAGTGCTGATAATTTGCTGCTATCAAGGTCATTTCCCTTCAGCATGAGGTCTGGTTGCAGTGGGCATTGTTATTGAGAATGTTTCAAAGCAGTTTGGCAGCTTTCAAGCGGTCGATCAAGTTGATTTAGAAATCAAGACCGGATCGCTGGTCGCTCTGCTTGGGCCTTCAGGATCAGGCAAATCTACGCTGCTACGGTTGATTGCTGGGTTAGAACAACCCGACACAGGCAGAGTCATTCTCACGGGTAGAGACGCGACCCATGAAACCGTTCAGGACCGCAACATTGGCTTTGTGTTTCAGCATTACGCCTTGTTCAAGCACCTGACCGTGCGTAAGAATATCGCTTTTGGCATGGAGATTCGCAAAACACCCAAGGCGAAAGTCAAAGCAAAGGTGGAAGAATTGCTGGAGTTGGTGCAGTTGGCGGGGTTGGGCGATCGCTACCCCTCTCAGCTCTCTGGCGGTCAGCGTCAACGGGTTGCTCTGGCAAGAGCGCTAGCTGTGGAGCCAAAAGTGCTGCTGCTTGACGAACCCTTCGGGGCACTTGATGCCAAAGTGCGAAAAGACCTACGGGCTTGGCTGCGTCGTCTGCATGATGAAGTCCACGTGACGACCGTCTTCGTTACCCACGACCAGGAAGAGGCGATGGAAGTCTCGGATGAACTCGTGGTTATGAATAAAGGCAAGGTTGAGCAGGTGGGTAGCCCCGCCCAGATCTATGACAATCCGGCTAGCGCTTTTGTGATGAGCTTTATTGGTCCGGTTAATGTGTTGCCCAGCACCTCCCATATTTTCCAGGGGAATGGGTTTGACTCGGCTCACCCAGAGGTCTTTCTGCGTCCTCAAGACGTACTAATCGAAACGCAGCCTAACGGCACCACCGTTGCCGCCAGAGTCACTCGCCTGATTCATCTGGGTTGGGAAGTGCAAGCAGAGTTAGCGCTGGACGACGGACAGGTCGTCACGGCTCATTTGACTCGCGATCGCTTTGACCAACTCAAACTAGAGCCACAGCAGCGAGTTTTTGTGAAACCCAAAGAAGCTAAGGCATTCCCGCTATATTACTCAATCTGATGAAGGCTTCGACGCAATTTGTCGTCCAGTGCAGCCTAAGTTGTAGTCAGCGGTCGTGTGTTAGGCATCTCCAGACAGGAAGTTACGCCCCCTTTAGCACAAGCACAGCTTGCAGTAAACAAGTATTCTCTATGTTCCAGACCAGGCTCGCGAAAGTGAACCTGGGGATCGAGCACTACTGGCAACAAACTCAGACCCGGTGCGTCAATTTCCTGGACGGGCGATCTCTCCCCCGTAGATAGTTCTAGAGATGGTCTGGAGCGATGCGAGTAATTTGGCGATTGCGAACCTCCATCTCTCTCAGCAAAAACTCACCACCTGGCAGCAAAATCTGGGCATGACGAATCAATAGATGGGTAATAACAGATGGGTAACACTAGACATGATTAGCTATAGTTTCTACGAGTAGTCAAATTTGTTTGTACAGTTGAAGTAGAGACAAAGTAGTTATAAGACCAATTTTCTAACGTTCTAATCAAAATTCTGGTCAAGGCAATCTCTAACTACTAGGCTAAAATCCTGATTCAACCTAAAACCTGCAGCTTAGTGCCTAAAATCGCTATATTTTTGTGGCTAGTACAGTTTATGACCCGTTTTCAGCAATCCGTGCCTGATAACTTTGACCACAGTGAACACAACGGTGCTAATAGTTTAGAGCCCTCAATGCCTACTCCATCCGACCACAACCCCAATCCAGAAGCCGAGCTTCATCCTGTAACTAATCAGCCTGTTCCCATCAGCCCATCAGAGGCAGATGGCTCACAGTTACCAGTTGCTCTCGAGCCACCGGGGGGACATCACAAAGTCGCAGAAAATCCCTGGATAGAGGGGCTAAAGACGATTGGACTGAGTGCAATTCTAGCCTTTGGGATTCGTCAAATTGTGGCAGAGGCCCGCTATATTCCTTCTGAATCGATGCTGCCAACCCTGGAAGTCAACGATCGCCTGATCGTGGAGAAAGTCAGCTATCGATTTAGTAATCCTGAGCGGGGAGACATTGTGGTGTTTTGGCCGACAGATCGGCTGAAACAAGAAAACCCCTCGATGAAAGACGCGTTCATTAAACGGGTCATTGGTTTACCGGGAGAAACTATTGAGGTTCGTGGAGGGCGAGTTTATGTAAACGGACAAGCCCTGCGAGAAAACTACATCGCTGCTGAACCAGAGTATCAGTGGGGTCCAGAAGTCGTGCCCGAAGATTCTTACCTGGTTCTAGGTGATAACCGCAACAACAGTTACGATAGCCACTTCTGGGGCTACGTTCCACGAGAGAACATTATCGGCAGAGCTGCTGTGCGCTTTTGGCCACCCGGACGAGTTGGAGAGTTAGGACCGGAGCCGGAGTATCGGGAGTAGGATTTTAAAGGTTAGCTTTCGTGCGGGAAGCGGATGAAAAATTAACTTTTTTACAAAAGCATTCCAGCGATCGCTGCTGTCATAAAACAAGCTAGCGTGCCTCCAATCATGGCTCGAACGCCTAAGCGAGCGAGATCATGTTGGCGATCGGGAGCAATTCCGCCAATGCCCCCGATTTGAATGCCAATGGAGCCGATGTTGGCAAAACCGCAGAGGGCATAGGTGGTAATGATTGCGGCTCGTTCTGAAATGGTGGCGGTTGCCTCTGTGCCTGCGGAACTGGCACCTGCGCCAATCAGTTCGCTCAGGTCTAGATAAGCAATGAATTCGTTCAGAATCGTCCTTTTACCCAGTAAGGCTCCTACCTGAAGACAATCTGCCCAAGGAACGCCCATTAGCCAGGCGATCGGGGCTAGCAGGTAGCCGAGAATCAGCTCCAGGGAAAGGTTGGACAGACCAACTAAACTGCCCAACCAGCCCAACAAAGCATTAAACATTGCCAGCAGGGCCAAAAATGCAATGATCATGGCGGCAACATTGAGGGCAAGCTTTAAGCCGTCGATCGCTCCACTTGCAGCGGCATCAATTACATTGACAGATGTACGCTCGACTTTTATCTTGATATCGCCCGCTGTTGGTGAATCTTCGGTTTCGGGGTAAAGCAGCTTAGAAATTGCCAGAGCAGCGGGGGCAGACATCACGGATGCGGCGATCAGGTGCTCTGCTGGAATACCGAAGGAAACGTAGGCTGCCAGTACGCCACCTGCTATGGTCGCAAACCCACCCGTCATCACAGCATGTAGCTCTGACTGGGTCATGGAAGAAACGTAAGGCTTAATCAGCAGCGGTGCTTCGGTTTGCCCGACAAAGATATTGCCTGCTGCTGAGAGCGATTCCGAACCCGAGGTTCGCATGGTTCGCATCATCAACCAGGCAATCCATTGGACGACGCGCTGTAAGATGCCGTAGTGATAAAGCACACCAATGAAGGCGGAGAAAAAGATGATAGTTGGCAAAACTTTGAAGGCAAAGAAGAAATCTTCAAAGTTTTCACCAAAGACAAAGGATGCGCCTGCATCGGAAAAGTTGAGGAATTGCGTCACTAAATTGCCGATGAATTCAAAAATGGCAAAGCCAACAGGAGTTCTGAGGATAAATAGGGCAAAAAATAGCTGTAGCGCAACTCCCCACAGCACGGGCCGCCAGCGTACAGCTTGCCGATTGGTCGAAAACAAATAGGCGATCGCAATGAAAATGAGCAGCCCGAACAGTGAAATGAGACGCTCCATAAGCTTTCTGTAGTGGTAGATGTCCCGCTTAGTATTTTCCTTTCCAGGCAGATGGCTGCTGAAATTTGTATATATCTTGGATGACCTGAACCCAACCGTCAGATACGGAGTCAAGCAGGCGATCGCCCTTTTCTTTAGTTGCCACTGTTGGATCGCCCAACACGCCACTCTGGCTTAGATCACGAGTCGTCCAGGCAAAAGGCAATTTTCCTTCCATGCTGAGTAAACTCTCTTCGGGCAACCCATGAGGATACTCTGCTACCGCTTTCTGCATTTGTACCTGGTCGGGCAAAATCGAGAGCATCAGGCTCGTTTCGGCATCACCTGCATGAATGCCCAGTTCTTTTTCCTTGGGCGAAAGAAACTCACTTGCACAGTGAGGCACTCGCCAGGTAAATAGGGGAAATACCATGAAATCTTCGTGCTGCTGGTGCAAATCTCGCGCCACAATTTCTATGACTTGAGGCTGTCCACCGTGGGAGTTAAGCAGCACCAGTTTGCGAAACCCCGCACGATACACGCTTTCAGCAACCTCAGTCAGAGTCGCGATTAAGGTTTGAGCGCTCAGGGTAATCGTTCCTGGAAAGTGCCAGTGCTCATTGGATTTGCCGTAATACAGCGGCGGCAACGCATAGGCAGGAATCTCAGAATTCAGTTTTTCTAAGGCCTTTCCCAAGACCGCTACCCCAATTGCGGCATCCACGATCAGCGGCAGATGCGGGCCGTGTTGCTCGATCGCCCCCACGGGTTGAAGCAACACCACATTTGCCTTGTCGGGCATCGCTTGAACCTCAGTCCAGGTGAGATATGGAAAGAACCTGTTAGGTGGAATAAAGCTATGCATACAGTCCCCGTAGTCACAATCGGGCATTGCTGATGTGATGTATGAATTTCGTAGGGGCATGGCAATACCATGCCCCTACAGAGGGGATCAAGATCCGTAAATCATACCCACATTCAGTAACGCTCACGCTCGTATTCTACAAAGTCGAGGTGACTTCAGACTGTAGCGAAACGTCACTTCAGTCATCTACTGCAATCAATGCAATCAAGATTGAGAGCGAAACCTTCAGGTTTCACCCTTAATGCTTCAGAATCAGTAACCCAATTATCCGTTGTAGTCGATGTAATCGGTGCGTCGGGTTCTAGGTTGGGCAGGTGGTAAGAACTGCTGCTCAACGTAGGGATAGGAGGGGGGAATGTTGGGCTGATGAATGATGTGAGTGGTGTTTCGAGGTGGCTGGCGTTGGGGTAAGAGCAACACAATGATGACGCAAATAAAGACGACGCTGCCGCCTACGATCAGCACCAACACTAAACCGCCCACCATCCAGAGGACACCCGACTGAGAGGAGTTTTGATCTAGAGAAGTCTCATCTGCTCGTCGAGTCGTAATATCTGCAACAGATTGCTGTTGTTCTTGAAGCTGAGCCAGGACTTGCTCAATCTCGTCTTCCTGGTTTTGCAGGCGCGACTCTAACCTTGTGATGGTCGTTTCCTGATCGTCTAGCTTGTCTTCTAGAGCATCGGCGATCGCCCGCTGTCGGTCTAATTCTCGCTGCAACTGAGAACTATCAGAATCTCCTAGCCCGCTAGCTGAAGGGGGAACGGGTAATGGCGACTGCTGCTCTGTCACAGCCGGAGAAGACTGCATCTCAGTGGGGGACGAAAACGGCAAACCTGCTCGTAGCAACAACACTGCTGCGAATCCTGTGACCGCACAGCCAGCTAAAAACGCCGTAGTATCGCTCATGGTTTTGATAATTTTGCTGCGGTTAAACTACGGCAACGAAACCAGATACTCTATTCACCCCTTGACCCAGCCCTCGACTAAACCTGACCTGATGCATAAAGTCAACCGAGTAGATGCAGGATAAATACTAACACCATACTCTGCTCTATTCTTACCTCACCAGGATTTTCCGACAATTTAGACAGGCGATCGCAAAAAAAATTAATTTAGTTGGAGCCACTAGTTCTGGGTTGAAGTTCCATTGCCTATCAGCCATCAACCGTTAGTCATCACCCATTGAGCGCTGGGGCAAAAGCAGAATTTGGTCATGGGGGTCACATCGCTCCAGCTCCTGACGGATCTCTGCCTCAGAAGGATTGTCATTTTGCATGAGGAATTGCAAGAACTTGAAGGTCGGCGCGTAAGTGCGAAAGTAGCCACCGTGTACATCAATCTTGCCCAGCAGATAAGGCAGGATGTTTCCCAAATCGATCAGCAGGGCTGTGAATGGATTTAACCCCAGCCCGATCGCATTCACACCCACCATTCTGGAGCAGTCGAGATAATTGAAGCTTTCAAACAAGTCATAGGCAGACGTTGCTTCGACTGCCCGTCTGGAGAGCAGCGCGTTGCGAATCCACAGCATATCCTTTGGTTTGTTGGCTCGTCTGAGGTAGATATTGCCCAAGCGCAAACCTGACATTTCAATGCTGGGTTCGGTAAACCAGTTGCTCAAGATTGAGAGGTAGCGCAAGACGATATCGCGATCGCTCGACATCAGGTAAATTTGCTCACAGCGCCGAATTGCCGAGCGGACGTAGTTATTTCTGCCTTCCTGAATTAGCTCTAGCGGAATGTCTGGAGATGCCAGGATCAGCTTGCCTAAATCCAAGCATTCGCCCATTTGCTTTTCTTGCTCGGTGGCGCGATCGTCTTTACCAAAGCGATCGGACAGGACGCGCAGGGTGTTGACGACAACTAAACCACCCATGCTGTGTCCGACCAGGTTAACTTTAGTGCGAATGCTTTTGGGTAAGTCAACCGACTCTTTCAGGGAAGCCGCAGGGGCCTGAAGCTGCTTGAGAACCCGATCGAGCCGCCAAAAAAACTCTGCTAAATCAGGCGCACCATAGTGAACGGCTCGATAGCGATCGCGCTGATAGACAACTGCCCGCAACAGCCCAAAAGCAAGTAGCCACAGCACAAATACAATGACTGGAAAAGTCCAATACCAGCGAACCTGTAAGGGCAAAACTAGATCATAGAGCAATGCCAAAAGGAGGCTGGGCAGCAAACTGATGACAAAAAGACTGCCGACAAACTTGAGCAAAATTCCAACATTGCTAACCAGGTCTTTGAGCAGCCCCAGGTTAAAGAAGGGCTGTTCGCTGGGCCAGTGATAGCCGACGTAGAGATGCTGCGCTGAAATCGTGTTGGTGCCTTGCAAGGCATCTGCCTCCTCAGCAAAGCCGTCATAAAAGCCCTTAGCGGGGGTGGCATAGCCATGAGTCCGCAGGGTCAGCGTGTTGACATTCTGTTTCTGAATTGTCCGAGCTAGCTCGTCTATGTTGAACAGGGGGCGAAAGCGATGGTTGGGCGGTAGCCGCCGTTCGACCTTCAAAGATACAGAAGCAGTGCTGACGACCAAGTAGACGTGAGGATTCTGGCGATCGCCATACACCTCAAAGTTACGACTGATTGCCTGAGTAAACTGTTTTTGCTTCCAGCTATTCAGGGTTTTGATCACAAACGCTTCGTTTACTTCTTGGCAGAAACCAGGATATTTTTCGTGACATTCACCCAGATTCTGAAAGTCATTGTGGAGCTGGCAGTAGATCAGCAATTCCTGATGGAGCGCTTCAGCGATCGCTGCTTCAGTCGATTTGCCTGCATAGGTTCTGGCATCAGCCCCATACTCAGCCCTATAGGCAAGCTGCACGATACGAGCCTTTGTCCACCAGTCTGAGAAGGGGGCTGAGTTGCGAATGATGCCGCCGAGCCAGCGCTGATCGACCTGACTGGCTTCGGCGTTTTTCCACCGAAACGGTAGGGATTCAGAAGTGTAGCAGCGCTCAACGCTCATGGGTTTCTATCCAACTTAGCGAATTTCATCCAGCACTTCTTCTACCTTTGCCACGCCTTCGGCATTGTTTTGCTGTTGATAGAGCGTGAGTGCCTGTTCTAAATTGGCGATCGCTTCGTCAGTGCGATCGCGCCCTTGCAGCGCCAACCCTAGCTCATAAAATCCTTCTGGATTTTGAGGGGCAAGCTCGACCAGCCGCCGATACGCCACAATCGCCCGCAGATAATCTCCCTTTTCCAACAGAACGCTGCCGATCAGGGCTTGTGCCTCTGGTGAATTTGGTTCTGCTGAAGCACCCCGCTGATAGGACGCAAGCGCCTGGTCTAAATTTCCTTGAGCCCTAAAGATGTCACCAATTTGCAAGTGAATTTGAGCATTGCGCGGTTCCAGGCTAGCGGCTTGTTCAAAAGCGGTTAGTCCATTCGCAAGGTCACCTGAATTTACCAGAGCTACCCCTAAATTTAGCTGAATACTGCCCCGGCGCGGGTTGAGCTGCAAGGCCCGTCGGAGGGTCTCCACTGCTTCTGTATACCGTTCTTGCTGAATTAGCACAGACCCCATTGACTCAAACACGACTGCATTGTTGGGGTTCAAAGCTGCTACCTGCTGATAGGCTTGCAGTGCGCCTTCATAGTCTTCTTGCCGAACTAGTACAACCCCCAAGCCGAGGTAAGCATCAACGTTGTTGCGTTCTAGCTGAGTGCTTCGGCGGTATGCTTCGGCAGCTCCGCTGTAGTCCTCCAGATTTGCCAGGCTGTAACCCAGGGCGTAGTAAAAAGCGGCATTATCATTGTCCAGGGCGATCGCCTGCTGATAAGCCGTTGCCGCCTCCTGGTAGTTATTTTGCCGCGCCTGCAAGTAGCCGATTCCTGAGAAGATGCGGGCATTTTCTGGGTCGATGCTAGCAGCTTGCTGATAGGTCGCCAGTGCTCCTGCATAATCTCCTGCATTAACCTGTTGCCGCCCTTGCCGCAGCAGGTCATTAAGCTGCCGATTATTATTTTGCGCCAGCAGAACACCCTGCGTTTGCCGACCCTGTACCTGAGCTTGAGTGGGTTGAGCGATCGCCCCCAACAGCCCTGACATGACTACACTGGCTGTCAATGTCATCAATGCAGCCGATCGTGGCCAATTTATGGCTTGACAGATGGCACCACCGACAGCTTGTTTATTCACAGCTTGCTTATTCACAGCCAACCCCGCGCATTTCCTACCGTTGTTTACTTTGTTGATTAGCTACAGCGATCTGAAAACCAGATCAGGACTCATTTACGATGACAGGTTAAACGGATTTCTAGAACAGAAATCTACCGAGAAACATATCCAGACACAAGACCTTGACTCCCGAGCATGATTTGATCCGCTTGATCGTTGTCTGATCGCAGAATGGTAGTGTCATGAAAGAATCTTGTGAGAGGGCAAGGGAATGATTTTATCAACAACTGACGTAATTCAGGGAGCAGTGGTCGAATCTTACCTGGGAGTCGTCACGGCAGAAGTGGTTTACGGCAGCAACGCGCTGAGAGATTTTTTTGCTGGAATTCGCGACATCATTGGAGGGCGCACTGCCAGCTACGAGCGAGTGTTTGAAAAGGGGCAGCAAGAGGCGATCGCCGAACTGGGGCTACGTGCTGAGCGACTAGGTGCCAATGCAGTCATCGGTATCGAAATAGATACAGGCACCATTAACATTGACGAAACTGGAGCCCTGTTGCTGATTACCGCCACCGGAACAGCCGTCCGGCTGCGCTAATAGAATTCTCCCTTCCGAAAGAGCAGTGACCTCCCCTCAGGGGAGAGAAAAAGAGCAGTGGACTGATCCTAAAGTAGAGGCTCAGATAACTGCTAGAAAAACGAATTGGCAAGGGAGTTCACTTGTATGACATATGCAAATCGGCCCGGTGTAGTAGAGCCTGTTGTTGCAGCCACAGATTATCATGACCGGGTTAGATGGGGTCCCATCCTTGCTGGTCTGGTTATTGCCTTAGTCTCACAGTTGATTTTGAGTGCGCTTGGAGCGGCGATCGGTCTAACGACGCTTGCAGGTTCAAACGCACCTAACAGTGCTGCTGGAGAGGTGGGCACCGCTGTTGGCATCTGGACAGTCATCAGTTTATTAATCTCGCTATTTTTGGGTAGCTGGGTGATGGCTCGGAGTTGCGGACCCATGAACCGCAACACTGGATTGCTAAATGGTGCAATCCTTTGGGCAACCACTTTAGCGCTCAGCGCATGGCTGCTTACCAGCGGTGTGTCGGGACTGTTTGGTATTGTTGCGTCTAACGCTGGAGAAGTCATTAATCAGGTGCAGCCTGCCGGTGGTGTAGAAGTTCCTGACCCCAGTGTAGCTAATACAACACCTCAGGAAACCCGCGACATTGCAGGCAACGCTGCTAAAGCAGGTTGGTCGTTTGTAATTGGTTCTTTGTTGAGCTTAGCCGCTTCCCTGATTGGGGCTTCGGCTGGTACTCGGACTCCTCGCGTTGCAACGTATGTAGAACGCTAGAGGTACAGACCGCAGATTTAGTTGTGGTGTCTCTCCATTAGCACGTTTTACAAACTTGGGTAAGACGTGCTTTTTCTATAGATGTGTTGTGTGAAGGGTAGCGTGGCTTTGCCGGGCTACCCTTCACGCTTTAAAGGAGTGATTAGCTTCTTTACGATTTCGTATAGCTGCTGCACAGATCTCGTAGGATGCGTTATGCGATCGCCGTAACGCATCATTCACCACTCGGTGCGTTACGCTATCGCTAACGCACCCTACATATTAATGAGCAGAGTTTACGCCCTTTAAACTGGAACCCCTAATACCCGCAAGATCATCGGTAAGAGTTTGCTACACGCCTCTACAATCTCTGCCGTCTCTGGTAAACCCTTTAAAGTCGCCTCAAACATCTTCTTTGCCCTTCGCGCCAATCCCTCCTTCTGAGCGGGTTCTTCGGTTTGCTGCGCTGCTGCTAAGTTTTGCACCTGCTCTAGCAGGTCGGCTTTGTCAGGGTTGGGCAGGTCAGCGTCGGTTTCGATCGCCGCTTGCAGTTGAGTCAGTAGCTCTTTTAGAGTGGGGCGATCGCCATCCTCACTATCCGGCAACTGGTTAATTGTATTCGTCACGCTGCCACTGATTTCGCCCAGGTTGAGCGTTGAACCTGTAAGGTTCAAATCTCTGCCCACATGGATGTTTTGGCTAGAATCGTGAGTTTCCTGCACGGCTTGACCTCCTCCAACGAGTTGATTAAAAATCTGTGCCTTTTGCGCGGTCTGTGCCAGAGCCACTTCTTTCAGATCAGCGGCGTGGAGCTGTAGCTGCTCTACTCTGGCTTCTAGCTGTTGAATTTTGTCGGCATAAGATGCTTGTAGACTGCGAGAAATTTCGGCTTTGTCAGCCGTATCAGCAACTTCCAGGGTGACTAAAGCATCGTTGCCCTTGCGCTCAATTGCCTGAATTGAGTCAGGGCTGATGTCGGGATGCTCTGTCATCAATTCTTGGAAAGCCGCAGCAAAGGCAGTACTGTTCATGCCATTGCGAAACAGCACTTGCACCACATTGATCATCTTGCGATAGAGCTTCTCAAAGTCTCCGGGTTTGAAAAGCTCATCCGGGTCGTGGGGGCGACGTTCGCGGTTGCCCAACTCGTTGGGATGCTCTAGCAAAAAGACATACTGACAGTCCACCTGATCGAGCTTGGTCGTGTGGTCAATGTTCCAGGCTTCCAGGCAGGCTCCGGTGAGGTAAGCCTGGGTGAAATCGATGCCAATCGCCAGGACTTCGCGCAAATTGGCATCGCGCAGGTTAGCTTGCTGCAAGGTAGCACCGCTCAGGTCTGCCCATGTCAGATTAGCGGCGTTTAGGTTGACCCCATTCAGGTTTGCGCCCCGCAGATTTGCATCGACATAAGACTTTTTGTATCCGTTGCGGCTGGTGAGCAAGTCGAGAACGGCTGCATTGGTCAGGATGGAATCGCCAACTCTGGCTCGATCTAGCTTTTGGGCAGTGTGCCAACAAACGTGAGTCAGCGTTGCCACCCGAAAGTTAGTACTTTTCAGCGTGGCGCGGTTGAAGTTAGCGCCCGTCAGGTCAGCCTGAACAAAGCAAGTGCCGCCCAAAGCCGCAAACGCAATACCAAAGCTGCGAAGCAGGGCAAACTTTTCATCGCCTTTGAGCGCACGACGACTGCAATAGAGACCCAGCAGCAGACTTGCGAATGCGACTGCGGATGCGAATGCGACTGCGGATGCGGATGCGATTGCGGATGCGGATGCGACTGCGCCTGCGACTGCAAATGCGAATGTGCCTGCGACTGCAGATGCGACTGCAAATGCAAATGCAAATGCAAATGCGACTGCCACTGCGACTGCGACCGCGAATGCGACTGCGCCTGCAAATGCGAATGCGACTGCCACTGCAAATGCAACCGCGACTGCCACTGCCACTGCGCCTGCAAATGCGACTGCCACTGCAAATGCGACTGCCACTGCGCCTGCGCCTGCGCCCGCAAATGCGCCTGCAAATGCGCCTGCCACTGCAAATGCGCCTGCTATTGTAATCGTGCTAACTGCATTAGCCGTGAATCCTTGACGAGCAATTGCAAAAAATACAAATCCAACAAACACCAGGAGAGTAATGCCTGGAATGACGGTAATTTCGTCAATCGTTGAGGAATCAAAGAGGATCGCAATAAAAACTGCGTTGAGAAGGGTTGCGGTAAAGTTCAGCAGAATTGAAAGAAGCAAGGAAAGCACGAGCTGAGCGACCAGCCAGCGTCGCTGCACTCCAGCCGTAGCCCGCGTAAAGTTTGCTCCCTGTAGCTGAGCCTGAGCAAAGTTTGCACCGCGAATATCCGCCTCGCTGAAGTCTGCCCCAGAGAGATCCTGTCCCTTAAACGACTGCCCCCGCAGGTTGGCGCGGCGAAAGTCTCGTTCTCCGGCAGCGTAACGGCTCAGAACTTCGCTGGCTTTCATAGGGGCGAGGGAGGGAGAGGCTGTTGTTTGATACAGCGATAGCATAAAAATTTCGGCAGAGGAAGGTCTCTCCTGAATCTTTTGCCTCGTTTTCAGGCTCCGCCTGGAAATGCTGCTTATGCGGAATCCGTTTTGCAAAGAAGCACGATTGGGTGTACGGGCGAAGCATTCGCAAAAGAATTGTGTCAGTAGCAGGGATTGTGACCGAATGCTTCGCCCGCTGCCACTACTCTACAGACGGATTGCCAATCCCTAATCCCCAATACCTAAGCGCTAAAATACTTCGCCACTGGATGGTGAGCTACGATCGCTGTCGTCGATTGCTCTGGATAAAGCTGTTCGCTTTCGTCCATGTGCAGATGAATGCGATCGCCCCCCAGCAATTCCAGTAGCTTGTACTGGTCTTGGATGTTGGGGCAAGCCGGGTAGCCAAAGCTATAGCGTGAGCCACGATAGCGCTGCGCCAGAATATCCCGCAGATTATCCGGCTCCTCAGCAGCAAAGCCTAACTCCTGACGGATTCGAGCATGAGTCCACTCTGCCACTGCTTCTGCCACCTGCACCGCTAGCCCGTGGAAATAGAGGTAGTGGGTGTATTGGTTGGAGCCAAATAGCTTTTGAGCATATTCCGTGGCAACTTCACCCACCGTGACGGCTTGCATAGGGAATACATCGATCAGTCCGCTCTCTTTAGATGCATAGAAGTCCGCAATGCAGAGACGACGGAGCGATCGCTGACGCGGGAAGTTGAAGGTGGCAATTGCTTCCGATTCCCCTTTTTGCAATACGTCTACAGGAATTGCCGGATCATATAGGTGAAGCGAATTTCCTTCAGCCTGACAAGGGAAATAGCCATAAACCACCTGAGGATGCAGCAAATTCTGCTCTACAACCTGCTGTTTCCAGGTTTCCAGAATTGGGTAAACCTTGTCTGCTAAGAACTGGTCATAGTCCTCACGAGACTGCTCTTTGGGTTTGCGGAATTGCCACTGTCCTGCAATCAATGCCTGCAAATCTAGATAGGCAAACAGTTCCTCAAAGGGAATGTCTGTGGGCTGCAAGATTTTGGTACCCCAGAAGGGAGGAGCAGGGGGAGTGAGCAGGGGAACGGCTTCGGAGCGTCGGGTGTCTTCAGGAGTTTGGGGGCTAGAGGCTAGGGACTGGGGGGTAGGGGTTGGAGGGGATTGGGGTTGTGCGCTGGTTTCTGGCGTACTGACTTCGTTGAGGAAGCCCTGGAGGTCGTCCCAGTTTGCCTGGGCTTTGGCGGGCATCAGTTTGTCCATGAAGTGCAGATCTGAGAAGGCATCTTTGCCATAGATCACTTTGCCTTTGTAGGTGTTTTGGCAATCTTCGTAGACAAATTTGGGGGTGAGGGCTGCGCCACCCAGAATCACAGGAACGGTGATGCCGCGTTCGTTGAATACCTCCAGGTTTTCTTTCATGAAGGCGGTTGATTTGACCAGCAAGCCGCTCATAGCAATGCAGTCGGCTTTATGGGTTTCGTAGGCGTCAATGATGTTGTCAACGGGCTGCTTGATGCCCAGGTTAATCACCTTGTAGCCGTTGTTCGACAGGATAATATCGACTAGATTCTTGCCGATGTCGTGAACGTCGCCTTTAACGGTGGCAATGATGAAGGTGCCTTTTGCCTGACTGGAATCTTCCTTTTCCATGAAGGGTTCCAGGTAAGCAACGGCGGCTTTCATCGTTTCTGCGGATTGCAGCACGAAAGGAAGCTGCATCTGCCCGGAACCAAACAGTTCACCGACGACTTTCATGCCATCAAGCAAAAAGGTGTTGATGATTTCTAGGGGCGGGTATTTTTCTAGCGCTTTGGTGAGCTGTTCTTCTAGCCCAATTCGTTCACCGTCAATGATGTGGCGGGTGAGCCGCTCTTCCACAGGCAGGTTTTCGTCTTGGCTGCGATCGCGCTTCGTCGTCGCCCCTTCAAACAGTGTGGTTAACTCTGCTAGCGGGTCGTAAACGCAAATATCCCCTTCAAACTTACGCTCATCAAAGATCAGTTGACGGCACACTTCCTGAGGTTTGGGGTCAATCTTGGCGAGCGGCAAAATTTTGTTAGGGCTGACAATTGCCGCATCTAGCCCCACCTCCATCGACAGATGCAAAAACATCGAGTTCAACGCCATCCGTGCCGCTGGATTCAAACCAAAGGAGACATTGGAAATGCCCAAAACAATGTGACATCCCGGTAACTCTGCCCGAATTCGCTGGATTGCATCGATTGTCGCTTTGCCATTCGCCCGATCCTCTTCAATCCCGGTAGAAATGGGTAACGCTAAGGGGTCGTAGAAGATTTCGTAAGCTGGAATGCCAAACTCTAAAGCATCTCGGTAGGCGCGTTGGGCGATCGCAAATTTCCTCTCCGCTGTTCGCGCCATCCCTTCCTCATCAATCGTACCGACAACGACTCCCGCGCCGTACTGCTTCGCTAGTTCCAACACCTTAAAGAAGCGCTCGTCGCCGTCCTCGTAGTTGGTCGAGTTGAGCAAGCACTTGCCGCCTGCCACCTTCAGCCCCGCTTCCATCTTTTGCCACTCAGTCGAGTCCAGCATCAGCGGCAGCGTCACATTCGTCACCAGGCGCGACACCAGTTCTCGCATATCGCGCACCCCGTCACGTCCAACGTAGTCAACGTTGACATCCAAAACGTGCGCCCCTTCTCGCACCTGCGCTTTTGCCAACGACACCAACCCATCCCAATCTTCCGCATTCAGCAAATCCCGACACTTCTTCGAGCCACTCGCATTCAGCCGCTCTCCAATAATTAGAAAGGAGTTGTCCTGGTCGTAAGGCTGAGCAGTATAGATCGAGGCCGCAGCAGGGGTGTAGTTGGGGGAATAGGGTGTGGGGTGTAGGGTGTGGGGTATGGCAGCTTGTTCCCTAACCCCTGCCTCCCTAACCTCCCGTTGCTTCGGAGTCAGCGTTGGCGCAACTTCTGCTAACTGACGAATGTGATCGGGTCGGGTGCCACAGCAACCACCAACCACTTGCACACCCAAATCTTCAACGAAGTGCATCAGAGCCATTCGCAGTTCCAGAGGGGTGAGTTTGTAGTGAGCGTGTCCACCAACGTTTTCAGGAATTCCAGCATTGGGAATGCAGGAGATGACGAAGGGCGAATTAGCAGACAAATAGCGAATGTGTTCTGCCATGCGATCGGGACCAGTAGCGCAGTTTAGCCCCAGGATGTCAATTGGGTAAGGTTCCAGAATAGACAACATGGCGCTGACATCGGAGCCGACCAGCATCGTGCCCTGAAGTTCCATCGTCACGGAAACCATCAGCGATCGCCGCTCTCCTTTCTTCTGGAAGACCTCCTCGATCGCATTCAGCGCTGCCTTAATTTGTAGTACGTCCTGGCAAGTTTCCACAATGAATAGATCTACGCCGCCGTCAAACAGCCCCTCTGCCTGCTCTGCAAAGGATGCCTTCATCGTGTCGTAGTCGATGTGTCCCAATGTCGGCAGCTTCGTGGTTGGGCCCATTGAGCCTGCGACAAATCGCGGCTTTTCAGGCGTAGAGTACTCCGCTGCGACCCGTTTTGCTAATTCAGCCGCTCTTTTGTTGAGCGAGTAAGCCTGATCTGCCAGGTCATACTCTGCTAGCACGATAGAGGCAGCGCCAAACGTATCAGTTTCGATCACGTCTGCCCCGGCTTCTAAAAATTCTCGGTGTACCTGTTCCACCGCTCCGGGCTTGGTTTCTACCAAATACTCATTGCAGCCCTCATATTCTGCGCCGCCAAAGTCCTCAGCCGTCAGGTTTTGTGTCTGAAGTGACGTACCCATTGCCCCATCAAACACAATTACAGGGCGATCGGGGCTATGTAGGCGGGAAAGAAAAGAATTTGTCGTCATAAGGGGAAATGACCTTTGGGCAGAAAATCCAGATAAGTTCTAGATTATCAACCTCACCCCATTTCTGCTGAGCATAGGATGGAAATACGCAATGTTTGCTGTCTAATTGTTGAAAATTTAGGATGACTCAGAATCTCAATCGATATGGGGTAGTGCTAGTTACAGCCGCTTCAAAGGCAGAGGCAGAGGCGATCGCCCAAACCCTAATTCAAGCTCGTCTTGCAGCTTGTGTGAGCCTCATGCCGATTCAGTCGGTCTACACCTGGCAGGGCAAGGTTCACCAGGAAGAAGAATGGCAACTGATGATTAAAACTGACCTGAATCAATTTGCTGACGTGGAAGCCAAAATTCGCGAAATTCACTCTTACGAAGTTCCCGAAATTATTGCTCTTCCAATTTTGGCAGGTTCACAGCCTTATCTAAATTGGATCGCTGAGCAAACCCAGCCCGTGAAAGAAGGATAGAGAGGCGGTAGTCCTAAAAATCAATAAGCTTTTGCTATGAGAGCTTAACCCGCATAACAAAAGCTTATTAATTGATATAGGCTTCAGCCTTTACACAGCTGCGCCTGACAGTAGGTGAGATGCTGCTTCTTTGAGCAGAACGGCTTTGTCGGTTTGCTCCCAGGGAAGGTCTAGATCGGTGCGTCCGAAGTGACCATAAGCTGCAACGTCTTGATAGAAGCGTCCGTCGCGATCGCCCGGTAGCCGGTTCAGGTTAAATTCCTGAATGATTCCCGCAGGGCGTAGCTCAAAATGCTCTTTAACTAGCTCAAGCAAGCGTTCATCATCAATGGTACCAGTACCAAAGGTTTCTACCATGATGCTGACCGGACGAGCCACACCAATTGCATAGCTGAGTTGAACTTCGCACTTTTCTGCTAGCCCTGCTGCCACGATATTTTTTGCCGCATACCGGGCTGCATACGCTGCACTGCGATCGACCTTTGTGGGATCTTTTCCAGAGAAAGCGCCACCGCCATGACGAGAATAGCCGCCATAAGTATCAACAATAATTTTGCGCCCGGTTAATCCAGAATCGCCCTGAGGACCACCGATTACAAACTTGCCTGTTGGGTTAACCAAGAAGCGAGTACTTTCGTCTGGCTTGATATCGATATCTGCAAAAACAGGCTGTACAACTAGTGCCCAAAGATCTTTTCTAATCCGAGCCTGTACTGCTGCCTCATCTGTGATGTCGTCGATAGTTGCAGTGTGCTGGGTTGAAACCAGAATTGTATCGATTCCAACAGGCCGTCCCCCTTCATAGGCAACTGTCACTTGAGTTTTGCCATCGGGGCGCAAGTAAGTTAGTTGTCCTGTTTTGCGAACTGCTGCCAGTTTGCGCGAAATGCGGTGTGCCAAACTGATTGGCAAAGGCATTAACTCTGGAGTCTCATTGCAGGCAAAGCCAAACATCAAGCCCTGATCGCCTGCGCCTACTGCATCTAGCTCTTCTTCGCTCTTCTGCTCTCGGGTTTCCTGAGCCTGGTCAACACCTTGGGCAATATCAGGAGACTGGGCATCCAGGGCAACCATGACCGCGCAACTATGGGCAGAGAAGCCATTAATCGCGTCAGTGTAACCAATTTCGGCAATTTTCTGCCGTACCAGGTCAACATAATTAACCTGAGCTTTGGATGAAATCTCACCCGTGACCAGCACCAGACCTGTGTTGACGACAACTTCAGCGGCAACCCGGCTAGCAGCATCCTGTGACAGAAGAGCATCCAGGATGGTATCCGAAATTTGATCGCAGATCTTGTCGGGATGACCTTCAGTAACCGATTCAGAAGTAAAGAGGTAGCGACGAGACAAGGGCAATGACCTCTCTTAGGCTAGATGGACAAAAAGATAGGGATAAGAATGGAGATTACCATACTTAGGATTCGGAACAAATAGCATAGCGCGTTTTCTTGTTCGGTGATCACCGAACCGGAGTTTGGGCGATCGCGATCTGGATGTCACTAAACAGTCCAGCTAAGACATCAGCCTCCAAGGCAAAAGGACTTGTCCAACCCCAGGTAACTCCAATGCAGCCCGCAACATTTGCTGCACGAGCCATCTGAATATCAGCCTGGGAATCTCCCACCACTAGCGTTGCTTCCGGCTTAACCGCTAAACGACGACAGGCTTCCTGTAAGAGGGCAGGATCTGGTTTGCTATATCCTTTGTCTGACCCCATTTGAAGCTGAAAGTAGGGTTTTAGCTGATATCGATCGCTAAAATCTTTAACCCCAGGGGTGGTATCTGCCGAGAGAATGCCTAACTTTAGCCTTGCTGCCGTCAACGTTTGAAGTAGCTCCCGTCCAGCTTCAAAGAATGGCGTGTGATCAGCTTTTCGTGGCATTGAGCGGTCGGCTTCAATAAAGGCTGAGTGAGCCATGTTCAGTGCTTCAATCCAATCGCGTCCAGTTTCAGCAATGTAAGCAGCAGCGGCAATTTCACTGTCTCGGCGACTGCCAACAGCCATCATTCCAGCAGGATTGATGCGATCGCCTTCCACCCCAAAGGCCATCAGCAATGGCTCTTGCACACCGGGAATCTGAGCGTCAATGAGGCGCGATCGCCGATGCGCCAAGTTCCGCAAGAAAAGCTCGGAGTTAGCCAGCGTTCCATCTTTGTCAAAGATGACCGCCTGAATATTAGTGAACGTAGCGTCTTTACAGCGAATCGTGACCAAGCAACCTCCGACAAAAAATTTGGGGTAGCACAGATTCTCTGCACCACCCCAAATTATGCCTTGAAGCCCACTAGTTTGGCAGCTTTAGCAGCTACTCAGTCACTAAAATTGGTTCTTCCTCAGCTGACACGTCTTCATCTAAGACGATTTCTTCCTCTTCTGGCTCTTCTTCTGGCTCTTCTGACTGCGGTTGAGAGAGCTGCATCATGCGCTCACGGTACTTAGCAGCCATTTCCTCAGCTTTGTCGTAGACCAGGTCAGGGTTTTTCACCATATCACCGGGTTCTGGCTCCAATTGCTTGGTTGAGAGCGAAATCCGACCTCGCTCTGCGTCCAGGTCAATAATCATCACCTTGACTTCGTCGTTAACGTTGAAGACGCTGTGAGGCGTATCAATGTGATCGTGAGAAATCTCGGAAATGTGGAGTAGACCACTTACACCGCCAATATCGATGAATGCACCGTAAGGCTTGAGTCCACGCACGGTACCAATAACCACTTCGCCCACTTCCAAGCGGTTCATCTTACGCTCAACCAAAGCACGGCGATGGCTCAGCACCAGACGGTTACGATCTTCATCAACTTCCAAAAACTTCAGCGGCAGCTCTTCGCCCACCAGATCTTCTTTGGGTTTGCGAGTGCTGATGTGAGAACCCGGGATAAATCCTCTCAGTCCTTCAATTCGCACAAGCGCGCCGCCCCGGTTCGTTGCAAACACGTTAGAACGAACGGTCGCATCTTCTGTCTGAAGCTGACGAACCCTTTCCCAAGCTCGCATGTACTCAATGCGACGAATAGAGAGGGTAAGCTGTCCATCTTCATTTTCATCGGTCAGGATGAAAAACTCGCGAGTTTCATTGGATTGCAGCACCTCATCGGGGCTATCAATCCGGTTGATTGACATCTCTTGGATTGGAATGTAAGCAGCGGTCTTAGCACCAATGTCAATCAGAGCGCCTCTCGGCTCAAGACTAAAAACTGTCCCGGCGACGATGTCTCCAGGGCTGAAATGGTAGTCATATTTGTCGAGAAGGGCGGCAAAGTCTTCGTGAGTAAAGCCAATATCTATTTTTTCCTGATTGACCATGCTAATTGTTTCCTAGTGGTTTCTCCGTAATGGTAGTGGTCTCTTATTGATGCATACGCACTGCTCTAAATGTGCATCTGTAGCAAGCATCCTAATAGCTCTTATTGTATGAGATTTGCATCTCAGCAGCATTTGACCCTAGACGAACTATCATAACCCAATTAAATCCCTTCGATATACTCTTTTGAATGGATTTAGGGAGATTCAGTAACCAGCAATCAATCGGAGATAAAAATTTCGCTTTTCTGAACGAGCAATCCTACGGATGAAATAGGGAAGGGTGATTCTAACTCGTCTGCTTTAGGTGCTCAAACGACTAGAAGAACGATTCTCAACAAATATTAAGTGCTGGTAAATATAAGTTTCACCTGCATCAAAACGCTGCGCTTCGACCCCTACGCCTCAAGGATGGGGGACTTCCAACTCTAAGCTCACGATTGCAAGAACTTTGAAAGTTCTCAAATTTTCCAGAATAGAGCGTTTGGAAAATCTAGGAGAATTTGTGCGTACACTGCTAGAACCTATGAATGAGTCACAAAAGACTGAGGTTCTACTCTTTCTTCAAGATTTAAGTTGGAGTCTATTGTTGAGCTTTGATGATTGTCTGTGCTGGTATCGCTGGATGCTTGCAGGTGAGTTAGGGTGTCTGCAAAATCTCGGATACCGCGAAACTGACGGTACACCGATGCAAAGCGCACATAGGCAACTTCATTTAAGCTTTGTAGGTGGTGCAGTACGAGTTCACCAATTTCATTGCTAGGCACTTCGCGCAAGGCCCGCTGCTGAAGCTCTGCCTCAATTTCATCCACAATATTGTCGAGTGCAACCTGCTCAATTCCAGTTTTTTCGCAGGCGCGAACGATCCCTCGTAATAACTTAGAACGATCAAAAGATTCGCGATCGCCCCCTCGCTTAATCACGGTAATGGGAACATATTCAATGCGTTCGTAGGTCGTAAATCGGCGGTTGCACTGCAAGCACTCTCGCCGTCGTCGAACGCTTTGCCCCGACTCGGCGGAGCGAGATTCCAAAACTCGATTATCTGTAAATTGACAGAATGGACACCGCATGGAAAAACCCAAAAGGGATACGTCTATTTAAGAACAAAACCTGAGCCAAACCTTTATAGGATGGCTCAGGTTACTAACACAACTTGAGAATACACTTTCCAAGCTAAATTAAGTTGTGATCTTGGAATGTGAACATTTATCACGCTATGCTCTAATCCTTGTTAATCCGGGGTGGCTCACGGAAAGCGATCGCAAAAAACAAAACACCAATCGCACCAGCCAAAACCAGGATGTAAGCAACACTTTCCATAATTTTCGCGTTCCTATTCGCCCAGCACCTAATAGTTTACAGACAAAAGAGAGAATAAGTTAAAAGCTGTAGCCCAAACGACACAAAACTATTCTCTCTCATCTCAAATCATTCTCTTGAATCTTTAGAATGGCGAGACATTAGCTTTGCTGCTGTCCCGCCATTCTAGAAAAGATTTGATTTTAGACAGGCTCTTTCCGACGGGTTGACTTGTCACCCACTTTCTGGAAGAAGCCCCACTCGACTTGCTCCTCAGACAGATCAGGATCAACCCCAGCAAACACGTCGCGGAACAGTGTCCGAGAACCGTGCCAGATATGTCCAAAGAAGAAGAGCAGTGCAAAGACCGCGTGACCGTAGGTAAACCAACCACGAGGGCTAGTACGGAATACACCGTCAGAGTTCAGCGTTTCACGGTCAAACTCAAACGGCTCACCGAGCTGAGCTTTACGGGCATAGCGCTTCACAGTTGCCGGATCTTTGAAGGTTTGACCATCCAATTCACCACCATAGAAGCTAACCGTGACACCGGTTTGCTCAAAACTGTACTTGGATTCAGCCCGACGGAACGGAATATCCGCCCGGACAACACCATCTTTGTCAGTCAAAATCACTGGGAATGTTTCAAAGAAGTTAGGAAGACGACGCACTGTCAATAGACGGCCCTCTCCATCCCGGAATTCAGGATGTCCTAACCAACCTTGAGCAATTCCGTCGCCTTTGTCCATGGGTCCAGTACGGAACAAGCCACCCTTAGCAGGGTTGTTTCCGACATAGTCATAAAACGCCAGCTTCTCAGGAATTCCTTCCCAGGCTTCTGAGACACTTTCACCATTTGCCACACTGGCTTGTACACGGCGATCAATTTCTTGCTGATAGTAACCGCTGTCCCACTGATAGCGGGTTGGACCAAACAGCTCAACTGGGGTTGCAGCGCTGCCGTACCACATGGTACCAGCGACCACAAACGCAGCAAAGAAAACAGCAGCAATACTGCTAGAGAGAACGGTTTCAATGTTCCCCATGCGCAATGCTCTGTAAAGTCGCTCAGGTGGACGCACCGTCAGGTGGAATAAGCCTGCAATAATGCCGACTACACCAGCCGCAATGTGGTGAGCTACAATGCCACCTGGATTAAACGGATCGAAGCCCTCTGGTCCCCAAGATGGAGCGACAGGTTGCACACTGCCCGTTAAACCGTAGGGATCAGACACCCACATACCCGGTCCAAATAGACCAGTCAGGTGGAATGCACCAAACCCGAAGCAAAGTAGTCCAGACAAAAATAGGTGAATACCAAACATCTTGGGCAAGTCAAGTGCAGGTTCACCCGTGCGTGGGTCTCTAAACAGCTCCAGATCCCAGTAGACCCAGTGCCAGCAGGCAGCCAGGAACAACAGACCAGAAAGCACGATATGTGCTGCGGCAACTCCTTCAAATGACCAGAAACCCGTGTCAACTGCTGGACCACCAGTGATGCTCCAGCCACCCCAGGATTCGGTAACCCCTAGACGTGCCATAAATGGCAAAACGAACATGCCCTGTCTCCACATGGGATTCAAGACGGGATCACTGGGATCAAAAATAGCTAGCTCATATAAAGCCATCGAGCCAGCCCAGCCCGCTACCAGGGCAGTATGCATCAGATGCACAGCGATCAATCGGCCTGGATCGTTCAGGACGACTGTATGTACTCGGTACCAGGGTAGTCCCATTGACTACGCTCCTCCTATATGTTTCAACGCTTCCTTCAGCATTTTATTAAGGCATCTAATAATACTGATGAGCCTATCAGAGATAAGACTATCAGAAATTAGATACCAGCCAACCAACCAAGACTTACTGCTGTCTGCCCTTTCAGACCCAAGGCAGAACAATTTCGACAGTTTGACAATAAGCTTGTAAAAATGAAAGTGTATGTAGAAGTGTAACCAGTGTGGGGAGCTAATGCAAGCGCTATGAATACGAAGCGCAAGGAAGAGAAGCGGTATGGCTAATATTAAGTTTGTCGAAGAAGAACGGGAAGTTATTGCTGCCGACGGTGCAAACCTGAGGTTCAAAGCCCTTGAAAATGGCATTGACCTCTACACCTTCATGGGCAAGATGATGAATTGTGGTGGGTACGGGCAGTGCGGTACCTGCGTTGTTGAAATTGTAGAAGGGATGGAAAACCTATCGCCTAGAACCGAAGTGGAAAATCGCAAGCTCAAAAAAAAGCCAGAAACCTATCGGCTTGCCTGTCAGGTAGTGGTCAACGGACCAGTGAGTGTGAAGACAAAGCCATAAGTAAATAGACAAAAACTAGGGGAGTAGACTACGAGGTTGCTCCCCTAGTTTTTGTAACACTGCTTAGTGAATAGACGAAATGCAAAACTCACTGGGTGGTATTCTTGTGTCAGGTCTGTCTTTTTTGAATGAGCTTAGGGGCTGGATTCAATGCAAGTTAATGATTTAGGATTTGTTGCCGTTATTCTGTTTGTGTTGGTTCCAACAGTTTTTCTGTTGATCCTTTACATTCAAACGGCTAGCCGTGAAGGAAAAGGTTCTTAATCGATTTATCGATTGACTGACAATTTATTAGGATTTACTTTTGAATAAAGGAGCGTCGAGTTTTTACACTTGACGCTTCTTTGATTAAGAAGCATTACGATCCTATGTGTTTTTGTAAAGGGAAGCTGTTGCGCTCCCAGAAGACGCGATCGCCATATCCTTGAATTTGGCGATCGCTCTCTGCTAGTTCTAATCGCTTCTCGGCTAAGCAAGCATAATATTGGTCAAGTTCAATCCCAACAAAGCGGCGATCGAGTTTTTTAGACACCACTGAAGTTGTGCCAGAGCCAAGAAATGGATCAAGCACAACTGCTTCGGGAGGCGAGCTTGCCAGAATGATTTTTGCCAGCAGCTTTTCCGGCTTTTGAGTGGGATGATTGGTGTTTTCGGGCATTGACCAGAACGGTATTGTGATATCTGTCCACAAGTTAGATGCTGCGGTCAAACGAAAGTTACCGTTGGGGCTGCGTTCCCAGTCCTTGGGACGACCCTGAGTGTCTGTATAGGGAGCGCGTACCTGTCGCTTTAGTTGGACGGCAGCAGCATTAAAGTAATAGTTTTCAGAAACGGTGCAGAACCAGATGTCTTCGGCGCAGTTTTTCCAATTTGCCTTTGCGCCACGTCCTTTCTCACGTTCCCAGGTGATACGGTTGCGGATGATAAAGTATTGGGAAGCAACGGCATAGAGGGCGGGAGAAGATTGCCAGTCGCCGCAAAGATAAACAGAGGCAGTCGGTTTAAGCGTGCGAACCAAGCGTGAAAGCCAGCTATCAACCCAAACCTCATAATCAGCTAGCGATCGCCGCCTGACAATTTGTTGATTGAAGCGCTTGCTCAGGTTGTAGGGCGGATCGACAAATAACAAATCGACAAATTTTGTTGGCAAATAATCCAGCACTTCAAATAGATCCTGGCAAACGGTTCGATCCAGGAGAGCGGCTGGTTCAACGGGTTCACTTAGATGAATTAACTTTTGGCAGTAGTGCGATCGCTCTGTCTCACTTAATTGAAGGGTGCGGTTGCGGGGAGCAGGCGCTTTCATCTAGGGCAAGGGTTTAGGACAACAGGCGTTGCTGGAAGAATACTACCCAGACGTTTATCCAAACTCGTCAGGGCGTTCCGCGAAACGCCCTGACAAAATTCACGCCTTATAGCAACGCCCATTAATCTACACTGTTCGGGCTACTTTGTTTAGGAAACGGTTCGAACTAGCAGGACGGGACAGTTTGCATAAACCCGCACATAGTCTGAAAGGGATTGTCCCAAAAGACGATCCAAATCAGGTAACGCTTTTGCCACCGAGGGACGTCGCTCAGGCGAACCCAATACTAATAAATCAACGTTAAGCTCATCGGCGGTTTCACAAATCCGCGCTCCCGGTTTGCCGACTGGAGCCACACA
Source organism: Leptolyngbya sp. FACHB-671 (assembly GCF_014695745.1). NCBI lineage: Bacteria > Bacillati > Cyanobacteriota > Cyanophyceae > Leptolyngbyales > Leptolyngbyaceae > Leptolyngbya > Leptolyngbya sp. FACHB-671. The sequence goes on from NZ_JACJOV010000129.1 coordinate 116,707, forward strand.
GCGGTAGTTGATCCCCAGCTTTTTGGCTTCAGCGATTGCTGGAATCAACACTGGATCTTGATTTGGATCAATTTCCATTTCATCCCGCTTGACCTTCAGATCAGGATTTGTGTGAGCCAGAATCAGCTGCCCTCCTTTAATATCTCGCAGGAACGACAACGCCAATTTTAAGGACGCTTGAGCCGAAGCAGAGTTGTCCATCGCCACCATGACGCGGTTAATTTTTCTAACGTAAATGTCATCTCTGACCAGCAGCATGGGACGGGAAGCCAGTTGAAACACGTACTGGCTTACGGAATTCTCTAAAATTGATTGCAACCGCTTTAGCCCCCGTGATCCCATGATGATCAGGTCGGCATCTATTTCTTCGGCGACTCGGCAAACCACATCTTTCGGGTCGCCTTCTCGCAACATAGCAGTTGTGCGGTTTGGGTCAAGCTGAAGCGTTTGAACTGCTTTTGCTAAGGTTTTTCCGCCACTTTCCCAATTTTGGGTCATTGCATCAGCACTGGCTTGAGGCGGCACGACATGCAAGATCGTCACAGATGCTCCTTGAATAGATGGAATCTCCATCAGAGCTTTGAGCATTTCTTCAGATTGTCCTATGCCTGAGTCTGCCAGCAAAATTTTTTCTATCATCGTTGCCTCTCACTTAAAGCGTTTTGAACTAAATAACAAGCTGCTGCTACCGCTAAAACAGTAAAAATTGCTCGACAAAAAATCCAACGATTTGCAATAGTTTGATACAAATAATGTCAAACAACAAATCGCTGGGCGATCGCTCTTAATTCGCCTTTGCTCAGTCATCATAACCCTTGCTGCAGCGCTTCAATTCGTTTTCTGAAGATTGATAACAAAGGGTTAAGGTGCACTTTAACCGGTATAGGTGCACCCGTAAGTTGGGCAAGAAAGTAGTGTAGGGCTACAGACTGGATGACTTTACTTGTCCGACCTCTATGCGAATCCGATAACGCTATTTCAGCCCTGTGTAGTGCCACTGAAATAGCAAAAATCGTGTCCCATACAATGTGAGGGACACGATTTTTCACTCTCGCTGAATTTCTTACAGCCGTTTCCACTTGGATAAACCACAAATCCCTGTAGGGGTCGTTCGCGAACGACCCTACGCTATGGCTTACCCATGGGAAAATGGCTGTAAGCAAGCGCAGTTTTCTTTCTGCATTCCGTCCATGAGGAGGTAAGAGCTGAACCCTTACCCCCTGAGTTTTTGGAAACTGACTTTAGTCTTGGGTGATTCCAAGCAGATTTTTTACAGGATTACTAATAAACTTCCGCCTAAATGACTGCACAGAATTCAAAGTATTCTGTAGCCGCTTCTGAATACGCTCTTGTTTAACCACCATGTAGCGCCGCTGAAGAAATACTCGGCGATCCCAGATTGAGCCGTTACACCAGTGTTCATACGTGGTTGTGGCAGTATCGGTCAAGAACCGTCGCCAGAGCCTTGTTAAGTTCACACTAGAAGTCTCCTTAGCTCGAAGCCGCCCATTAGCAATCATCGCCTGCCGCAGCTCTACATCGTCGCGCAAGGCTTGCAAGCTGTTTAACAGTTCATCTAGGGAGTTGACTTCGAGGTAATCCAGATCTCGTTTGCGTTCTGCTTGAAATGCTGGCTCTTTTCCGAGAATGGCCGGAACTCCTGCATGCCAGGCATTACATAGCTTCAACGCAGGTTTGACACGAAGAGTTTTGAGTGGTATAAAACGTCGCACGGATATGACAGCATCAATTTCACTGTAATCATTCCATCCTTCACGACCAACGATGCGCCAGCGCAGTCCCATTGACTCTAAAGTCTCTTGAAAAGCAGGGTCACGCAGCTCTGGAGCCAAGTTTTTTATATCGCCCATGTAAGCAATGTTTTCAAAGCGATCGCCTCGCTCTGGATTACGGCGAATCAGGCTGGACTGCGCCCAGTGAGGAAAGTAATATTTATCCCACAGCGTAGGATATCTTTTCTGTACTTTATCTTTCAAATTCTGCACGATGTGCAGTTGGGCATAAGGATGCTCAATTTTGTCACCTAGAATACAAATGAACAAAGTTTTATGGTTTGGTTGCACGTGATCAGGCAACAAATCTCGATGCGTAATCACAATCCCCTCTGTGGGCAGTTCACCCACTAATGAACAGGGAAAACCGTCCGCTTTCAAAAACAGATAGGTTTGCAATGTCCAGTTGTACATACCCCATTGGTATTTCCCAGGATTCGTATTTTGCCATGCCCAATAGTCGTCAGGGTGCTCTGGAAACCCTTCTGCTGGGAAATAGCGCTGAGGAATGTAGAAGTAAATCGGTGGAATAACTTTGGGTGTAGTTAGACTACCCGCGACTGCGACCTCAGAGGAAATTAACACCATATTCGTTTGCTCCAAATGCAATAAGTTTATGAATCAAGCTATCTAGAAACGAACGCCAAGCAGAGGTACAACCAGCCGTTTTCTCGCAAATTTATGCTTTGATGCATCCGTTAATATTGTTTCTATCGAAGCTGAACGTTATTGAACCTGCCTCGCGTACTCGGGACGCACTCAACAACATTCAGGTTGAAAGAGAATTAGTACAAATCCTGGTTGAAATTGTTATTTCAATACTGAGAGAAGACACAAAACTTAATTGCCTTTAGCTCAATACAATTAAGTTGTGAAAGCAAATTTTTTTGCTTTCACAAGCTATCACTGTGTTCAGCTAAAGTAGCCGCCCACCGTAACTGTAAATCCTGAATACTTTGAAGGGGTTACTCTTACGAAACCTCCCAAAAGTATAGTTAGGTAACCTCTTATATCAATAGATCTACTTACGCAATTTCACTGAATCTTTAAAGTAGCTTGAGGGTGCTCTGAGTACTGAGTATGATTAGACCGATCGTCTAGCTTCTCTAACGCTTATAAGACAGGCACTTTGGGCTATGGCTATTGCTAACCCCGGGAAGACAAAAAATTTAACCGCTTGGCCACACACCTGGACTACTCAGTAGGTACTTTTGTGTAGAGGTCGAAAGGTCTAAGTAATGTAAGAATTAGTGTGAACATATGGCTTCTTAGAGAAGCCCTGCGTTGAGTGGAGTGATCCTTTATGCAGCCACAGCTAGAGCCAACTAGTGCAATCCATCTAAACTCGTTGCAGGCAGTGACGGAAAGCTGGTTTGAATATCCAGTCCGGGCACAGCCTCACCATACGGACTATGCCGGAACGGTCTGGCACGGTTCCTATATCGCCTGGTTAGAAGAAGCGCGAGTGGAATGTTTGCGATCGCTTGGCATCGAATTTGCCGACCTGGTCGCGCTGGGCTGCGATCTGCCCGTTGTTGATTTGTCCATCCGCTATCATCGACCGCTTCGCATGGGAATGGCGGCGATTGTCAAAGCCAGAATGACCCAGATGGAAGGTGTGCGAATCAACTGGGATTACCAAATCCATTCTCCCGATCGCCAGGAGCTTTACGTAACGGCGCAGGTCGCCCTGGTCGCAGTCGATCGAGAAAAAGGCAAAATTATGGGCCAACTACCTCCAGCAGTGAAGGATGCGCTGGCAAGGCTCATGCCACCTGAGGGGTAAGGCAACTTCTCATACCCAATCCGTCTGTGGAGTAGCGGTATCGGCAGGGGCGAAGCATTCGGTCTCAATCCCTGTCACTGAGACACAATTCTTTTGCCGAATGCTTCGCCCGTACACCAAATAGGGCTTCTTTATGAAATGGATTCCGTATCAGAAACGAAGTTTGGGAAATAAAGGGTTGTGGTTGCCCATTGCCACCCTTGAAAAGGAACGACGGGTGTAACAACCGTTGAGGAAGTGCTACGAGTCTTATCGCGCAGTATGGTGAATTACAAAACGCCAGTGACAAATTCGAAAGCACTAGATGACCTTGCTGAGCGATTAGGGAGTGTCATTAGTGATTAATTACTGGTTATCCCTGAAGGAGTTGCACGATCTGTCGCAATAAGTCTAAAGGGGTGATGCCGAAGATAAAGTAGAGCGCTAGGAGTAGCAAAAAGAGAGTAATTCCAATGCTAATCACTGCTTTTGTAATGCGCAGAAACAAGCCGAAGACGGCAAAGGCGACAACCAGCAGCAGAATCAAAACCAGTATTTCTCCAATGCCCACCGTGCTTACCTCATTCAATTTACCCTCACTACTCTACCTGGTTACCTGACACAACTCCCAGAACCGTTACCACACGTAGGTTGGGTGAAGCAAAGCGGAACCCAACAGAAGCATTAAGCGTAGGATGAACTTTATCCATCCTACGCTTAATGCTAGGTCTAATACTGCGGTGTTGGGTTGCCCGGTGCTCCACCCAACCTACTGCATGGAGATGTTTTTGAATGTGAAATCAAAGGTTTTGCATTCAAAAACATTTCTCCATTTGGCAATTTACTCTACTCCTTCAATTGGAGCGAAGCCCTGACGCTGGATGTTTTCGGTGACGGCACGGGGTTCGAGGAATTGCAGCAGGTAGTCTGGCCCGCCTGCCTTGGAGCCGACGCCGGAGAGCTTGAAACCGCCAAAGGGTTGACGAGCCACGATCGCCCCGGTAATTCCCCGGTTAATGTACAGGTTGCCAACTTCAAACTCATCTTGGGCCCGCTCAATGTGAGAGGGGGTGCGAGAGTAAAGTCCGCCCGTTAGTGCATAAAGAGTGCCGTTGGCGATCGCTATTGCCTGATCAAAATTCTTCGCCTTCAGGACTGCCAACACTGGACCAAAAATTTCCTCCTGGGCGATTTTGGCATCGGGTGAAACGTTGGTGAAGATAACCGGCCCAACAAAGTAGCCGTTTTCAGGGGCAGGTACTTCTAGCGCTACTGTTGCTTCGGATTTACCTTTTTCAATGTAGGCTTTGATCCGATTTTGGGCGGCTGCGTCGATTACGGGTCCCACCTGAGTGCTGGGCAGTTCTGCGGCTCCTACGTTGAGCGATCGCGCCGCTTCCACGACCCGATTCACGAACGTCTCATAAATCGGCTCCAGTACAATCACCCGTGAGCAAGCCGAACACTTTTGACCGCTATAGCCAAAGGCAGATTGCACCACCCCTTGAACTGCCTGATCTAAATCGGCGCTTTCATCCACGATGATGGCGTTTTTGCCGCCCATTTCTGCCACGACTCGCTTCAGGTGCCTTTGTCCAGGCTGTACGATCGCTGCTTCTGCATAGATTCGGCAGCCCACTTCTTGAGAACCCGTAAACGTGATCATGTGAACGTCTGGATGCTTCACCATATGAGCACCCACGCTAGAGCCTTTTCCTGGCACAAATTGGAAAACGCCTTTGGGAATTCCCGCTTCTACCAGAAGTTCTGCCATCTTTGCAGCAATTACAGAAGAGGTCTCTGCAGGCTTCAGCAGTGTACAGTTTCCTGCCACCAGCGACGCAACGGTCATGCCCGTGGGAATTGCTAGTGGGAAATTCCAGGGAGAAATGATCAGCGAGATCCCTCTCGGCTCATAGCGATAGCGGTTTGTTTCTCCTGGCAGGTCGTAGCTATAGCCTTGGCTCAGTCGCTCTATTTCGTCGGCGTAGTAGCGGCAGAAGTCGATCGCCTCTGAGACTTCACCGTCTGCTTCCTTCAAAGCTTTGCCCGTTTCAAGCACCATCCACGCCGATAGTTCTGCCCGTCGCTGCTCCATTAGATCGGCAGCTTTTCGTAAGATGTTTGCTCGTTCTGTTGCGGGCATTTTTCTCCAGGCAGGAAAGGCTGCTTTAGCGGCGGCGATCGCTTGATCTGCCTGCTCCACACTCAACAACCCGACCTGACCAATTACCTCCGACGGGTTGGAGGGATTCACCGAATTCACCGTTTCCTGGGTCGATTGATATTCGCCATTGACCAGCGGCAGGTAAGTTTTGCCTAACTGCTGACGCACGGTTTGCAGGGCTTTTTGGGCGCGATCGCGTTCCGAGAGAATGGCGTAGTCAGTGTCGGAGGCGTTGGGGAAGAGGGGGTTAGGGGCTAGGTGGGAGTTGGGGACTAGGGATTGAGTGGAGTGTCCGTTGCCGTTTGCCAATTCCCGATTATCCTCTTCAAATTGAGGAGGAGATAGCAATTCCTCAACGGGACGCTCTTCCAGATTTTGCTTGAGGAAGGAACTGTTGGCGGTGTTTTCTAGCAGTCGGCGAATCAGGTAAGCCATGCCGGGAATAAGTTCACCATAGGGGCAGTAGACCCGGACGCGGTAGCCCATATCTGCGATCGCTTTTGCCAACTTATCCCCCATTCCATATAGCACCTGCAATTCAAAGCGGCGACGGGGAATGTTCAGCGTTTCAGCGATGGCGATCGCGAGTGCTTGCGATCGGACGTTGTGGCTACCGATCGCGGCGTAGAGATACTCGTGGTTTTCGAGCAGACGGGTCGTCATGCGCTCGAAGTTGGCATCCGTTGAGGTTTTATCGGCATAAACAGGCTGCGGCCAATCTTTTTGCGCGGCTTTGATTGTTTCCTGGTCCCAATAGGCTCCTTTCACAAGACGCACAGTGAGTGGAGTGCCACGCTGTTTTGCCCAATCAATTACGCCCTGCAAATCCTCATAGCTGTCGCGTAGGTAAGCCTGAAGTGTTACGCCAACATCCGTGCGGCTGCGGAATTCGTCCTCTAATAAGATCTTCTTCAGAATGTCCAGCGTCAAATCTTTGTAAGCGTACTGCTCCATGTCAAAGTGAACGGCAGCACCGAGTTCCTTGGCGCGGCGAAGTAGGAGACGAATGCGATCGCTCACCCGTTCTTCACTGCCTTCCGCATCCAGCGGATCAAACTGGGAATAGAATGCAGTCAGCTTCACCGATACCTGCACCTTGGGCAGCGCTTCCCCGTCTGCCTGATCGATCGCGTCTACCGTTGACCAGCGTTTGGCTGCATCGGTAAGCTGTTCCATCAATTCCAAATAGCGATCGAGGTAGGACTGTGCTTCAGCCTCGGTAATCACCGCCTCGCCCAGCAGATCGACCGTAAACGCCATCTTGTCTTTGCGAAGCTGCTCGATTGTTTTGATCACCTGCCTGATATTTTCCCCGGCAATGTATTTGTGTGCCAGGGTTTCTACTGCTGTTGAAACGGTCGAAGCGGCGACCTGTCCTGGCATTGAGTCGGGGTTGGCAAAGTTGAGCATTCCCTTGAGTGCCCCTGGCAGTTCGACCGTCGGGTCGCTCAGGTATTCCTGCATGTGGCGGGCGATCTCAGGCTTGCTGCGGAGCGCAGGTAGGCAGTCAATAAAGCGAAAAAGCTGAACCCGCAAGCCCGGATTATTCATCGTCCAGGACAGCATCTTGTCATCCCAGCGCATCTGGTCGCGCATCTGAGCCAGGAAAGACCGATTTTCCCGCGTTGCAGAGAGTAGTTTGCGGGCGATCGCCTGAGTTTTGGTTTCGTAGGTACTCTCAGATACTTGTAGAACCACAGTTAATAAATCCCTAAAAGTAACTTTTGCTCAGCCAACGGTGCATCAAGCTCTCATTTCCATTTCAGCGCAATTACTCGGTTACGCAACTTGCACCATTAGCCGATTGAATCATCTACTTCTATTGTCGGGTTTACTGCCTGATTCATGTCTTAAACTTTGTTGTGAAATCTTGATGGAGGAGGGGTGTGTGGGGTGCCAGGTGCCGGGTAGGTTGGTGGAAAGGGTTTGGATTAGAAGCGGAATGGAAGCGGAATGTTTTGGCGATTGCCCCATCCATAACTTGAGATATTTTGGTGTCGCAGTTTTAAGTGAGTCTCCATGCTGGAACTTCTGCATCCTGATGATCTTCTCAGTCCGCTTTGCCATCTCCGTACACTGCAAGTCAAGGTTATTTATGTAGGAGCTACTGACTCTTCCCGTCCCGTTTCAATCTTTCTACACTTCTATAGGCAAATTCTTAAAGTAGAAAAACTTACTGCATTGGGACTTCTTTCAGGAATAAATTCCTATTCTTCAGGATATTAATCTACTTTTCGGTCAATTAGAGATCGTGATGCTTCAGTAATAATTTCTTTAGGAAATGAAGAGATATTTAAGAATTAAGTCTGTTTTAGTTGAGGCTATTCAATGGAGAGCAATTCGTCCTGTTAGTGGTACTGTTGATTGGTCTTTTTTCCTTATAAATAAATTGCTTTTATAGTTCACATAAAACCAGAGTGAACTAGTCATAACGTAATACATTTATTCACTGGAGCAGCATGAGTTACCCTACGCTAACCCCTCCTACAAATTGTTTGAATCACACTTTTCACCTCATAAATCTTTCTTGGGTTGAGGAATATGCGATCTTTTTTTCGTTGGTTAAGGCTCTATGGTCTTGCCGTCTATTGGGTCATTCTTTTAGGATTGATGTACCTGGAGACTATTGATAATCTTCCTATTCCAACTGATGCTGAAGGGGCAGCATTTGCCCAAAACTTTGAAGATGATTTGTCACGCAATGTTTTTGCCTCTTTGATTGAAATTACTTGCCTTTACTTAATTCTTCGTCCCTGGTCATTCACTCAGTCAGTCGGTAGAGTGGTCGGCACTTTGGTTCTGGTTCTGCTTTGGACATCTGCGCTGTTTTATGTTGCTTTGAACGCGGGAAGAGTAAGCAATGTCCTAAAAATTCACCTTTTGTGGCTGGTAGTTCTTAACTTGGGTTTAGTTGCGATTCTGATTTGGAGGGTTGGGAAGTTTTTGTGGCGATCGCTCCAACAATCACGTCAGCGCTGATCATGGCAATGCCCCTACGAAATTCATACATCAGATCAGCAATACCCCAATAGCCCTAACAGCACATTGAGTAGGATGATTACGACGAAACCAACTGTATCAATTCCATCAACTGTGTCGAGAAGATAGTGTTATGCTTACGCGCAAATTTTTAGCTCTGGCAATTCTAGGGGTGATTCCGATCGCGATCGCCTGTACCGATCAATCACGACCTCCTGCTCCAGAGTCCAGTTCTAGCTCTGCTGCACCGGATCTAAGCGATTCGTCTGCATCCTCAGAACCGCCCTTAGATACTTCTACAGAGGCGATCGTACCGGGACAATATTGTTACAGTGCTGACCAGCTCACGCAATCGACGGTGTTGCGCTTAACCATAGCAGCGGATCAAACCGTCACCGGAGACAGTCGCGCCACCATTAGCAACGAGGCTCAAAACTACTATTCCTCCTTTGCTCAAAAGATTTCCGGCTCTGTGGAAGGAGATCAACTAGCTGCCCAAATTCGCACCTGGATTGAGTATGACGTACAGGATACTGAAGAAACCTGGAGTATCACCCCCAGCGAAATCGTTACGCCAGACATGGAACTGGCTAGTGCCGATTGCGAAGAGGTGCGATCGCGCTTTACAAATGAGGCTGGCTTGGAAGCGAGTGACTTACTAGACTCGGCTACTGCTGTGCATACAGAGCAAGTCCAGTTTGAGGCAGGTCGTAATAGCACAGTGATTAACCATGCCGTTGTTGGCGGAGAACGGGATGTGTACTTGCTCAATGCCCAGGGAGGACAGCAAATGGAGATTGCCCTGACCTCAACCGAACAAAATGCCGCCTTTGATGTTGTGTCTCCTAGTGAAGATATTTTGACCACAGAGGCGCAGTCAGAAACAGTGCTTTTGCCCCACACTGGCGATTACCAGGTAATTGTTGGCAGTACGCGCGGCAATGCAACTTATGAGCTGGAAATCACGATTCCGTAAGCCCCCTCTTCACATGAATTGCACTGATATCAATTTCAACAGATTTCGCGACACATCAATTTCTGTAAGGGCGCACGCGGTGCACCCCTAGCCACATCTGCGACATTCTCAAATTACTCCCTCCCAGTTGAAAATTAGGTCCTAAAAGATTAGGGATGCACTCCCGCGCCGTGGGGATGCATCCCTAATCTTCTAATGGGAGAGTAAATCGGTATAACTGTTATGGCTACAAGATTACTGGTCGTTAGAGCGTTCGGAAGTTCCAGTTCTGCTAATTAGCCCTTTCAATACTTCTGCATAGGGTAAATTGTGCCAGTTCCACCGTTGTTCTGGGTGGGACGATTGCTCTGGATGGGGCTGATCGAGTCCGGATTCAGGACTGGCTTGACTCCACCAGATCCAGCGGCTAGGGTCAAAGTCGGGCTTACCGACAAGCCGTTTGTCGGGTCGATAGGGTAGGTTTTGCCAAACCCAGAAAGCGTACCAACCGAGGGCAGCGTAAAACACCAGCACTCCGCATACTTCCGCAAAAATCACCCAGCTACCTACTTCTGGAGCAGCAGTCACAATTGGCGTGGGATCAGGAGTTATCGTTTCAGCGCCTGTTGTCTCTAAGATTGCTTGCTGTGCGCCGGTTGAGACTTTGCTGCTGACCCATAAATAGCTTTTGACGACCAGCCAGGAAGCTCCTGATAGTGCCTGCCCCACCTTTTCTAAGGTAAAGGAAGTAGCTGTTTCAACGGAGTCTCCTAGACCTGTCGCAGCCTCCGTACCGAGCTCAGCCGTGGAATCTTGCAGGGTATGAGCAGCCGTTTGAAAAAAGCTGGTAGTCGAGGTGGTGGCGCTGTCAATCGTGCCTTGAATGGTGGCTTGAACAGATGACTGAGTGGACTGGAGAAAGTCTGTCGCGCTATGGGTCGTTTGGGCGATCGCCTGCTTAACCTGCGAGGCAGCATTTTGAAGGGGTTGGGTGCTTCCTGCGGTCAGTTGTCCGATGTTTTCCTGGGCTGAGGTGGCGACGGTGGCTAACCAGTGAGCGACTTTTTGGGACAGTTCGCCTGCTGCATCTTTAGTGGAAGCGATCGCCCCACTTGCTGTCCTCACAGCGGGAGTTTCTGTCCAATCAACAGGCTGCCCCTTAGCTTTCATCGCTTCACTAATTTCGGGCTGCTTGCTTAGAATGGCTTTAATCAATTTCACGGGAGCATTCCACAGCGTTACCCCGCTGGAGGAATCATCGGATTGCACGGCAAGCAGGGTGAGGATGGAGTTGATCAGTTGTGCAGTCATGGACTTGTAGGAGTGAGATGGTAGGAGGAGAAAATGGAAGAAGATCAGGATTTAGCGCCGCTGCTCAAGGCCAGCTACATCGCCGCAATGCCTGAAATCGTTAAAACTCATGCACTTAATTCAAAGGCGGTGCGAAACACAAAATCCCTTAGCGATACCGTAGGGATGACTCGTTTAGCTATTCATCTGGTGAGAGTTGAACCCGGAAAAGAAACCACCCAGTTTCACTTTCACCACCAGGAGGAAGAATTTATTTACATCCTTTCGGGTTGCGGCATTGCCGAAATTGGCGATCGCTCTGTAGAGGTCGCTGCTGGAGATTTCATAGGCTTTACGGCTCCCTCACTGCCCCACAGTTTGAGCAATCCGTTTGAGGAAGATTTAGTTTATCTAATGGGTGGAGAGCGACGGAGTTTTGACGTATGCGACTATCCGCGATTGCGTCAGCGTCAGGTGAGAATGGGGAGCGATCGCCAACTGATCAACTGGGATGACATGCAACCAACCCCTCAACCGCCTTCACCGTAAAACTGAGTACTAATTCTTAGAGGGAAGGCACCCCGCGAAGCGGGGTGCCTTCCCTCTAAGGCTTTCCCTCGAAGAATTGTTAGAGCCAAGGTGAAAGCTGTCTGCGTAGCGCAAACCCAATTAGCCGACTTGGGACGCTTGACGTGCGAACGATCTTAAACCGCAGGAAACGCCCCCGCGCCAGTCGCGCAATTCCTTTAAGGCGGGCTTGCAGTCTCGCGGTCACAAGCTGAAGCTGGTTGCCCTTCCCATCTTCCTGAACTGCGTAGGGCGGCAAAAACGCCAGCTTGCCATACAGTACATCCGCTCGATGTACAGCACTCAGCCCATTCTGCCGATGTTCTGGATTGGGTCGTCCGCCATGTTCGCCATAATTGCGGAAAGGAATATAGTTCCTAAACCGCCTTGCCCGCAAAAATCCTTCAACCTGTGAATCCCAAGTCGTGTAAGCGTTTGCCCCACTAGTTGCGCGAATTTCCTCGACCATCTCGACTAACGCGCCCGCACTTCGAGGTGTGAGAATGTAAGCCACCATCGCAGTCGAAAAGCCGCGCGCATAGCCACGCTCAGAAACGCTATAGATCTGCGGAGCACAGGTGTACAACCAGGTAATTCCCATATTTTGGTCATCTGGCTCGTAGGGCACTGGCAGCTTGCCCATGCCTTCAACTGGCACAAAATCTGCTTCAACAATCAGAGTGGGTTGCTCTGCCTCGGATGCCTGTTGCCAAGCCCGCTGATGGTTAAGCATGCAGAGATAGCTGGGCGATGAGCCGCGTAGCTCTTCGCGGTCAACCTGCCTCACCACTTCACATTCAAACCCCTCTTTGACAAGGGCTGCTTCAAGCACCTGAGTCGATTCGCGGTAGGCAATAATCAGAACCTTGCTAATCTGGTCAACTAATCGAAGCGCGCCAGGGTTCTGCTGATTTTGAGAATCAGTCGCTAACTCATCAGCCTTAGCCTGCTCAGTACTCACCATTGCCCGCCTTGCCCTTTACGAAACGACTCAAAAGCTACACCTTAGTAAAAGTTGATCGAAAGCTTAAAGTTTTAGTCTAAGTAAAAACCCTAAACTAATTGTATATTTAGAACTTAATTTATATAAATTTTACGGTTTGGGTTGAAACGAACAGCAAAACGAATTATCCGTGCTGCTTCGCACCATGACTAGATAAATTTAACTGAAAGCATAAGTTTTCCATAGCCGACAGATACGTAGAAATGCTGGCACGACTTTTACACAAATCGCAACTGAACTGCCCTAACTTCACCCAAAAAATACAATCGAGTTTGGTTCGTGAATCAAGTTATCCCTTAACAAATCGACGTTCCTGGCTGAGCAGAGCGACACTGAGGGTGACGATCGCCACTCCCAAAATCTGCACAACATTCAACCTTTCCTGAATCGTCAGCCATGCCAGGGCAACCGTTAGCGCTGGGTTGCTGGCGCCAATCATGGAGGCTGTAGTTGCTCCAATCAGACGAATTCCGAGATTGTTGAGCAAATGTCCAGCAAAGGTAAAAATAGCGGAGAGCAATCCTCCAATCCATAAAGCCAGCCACGGAAGCTGAGCCTCATGGATCTGCCAAACCAGCAAACAGGCTGCCGACAAAACTAATGTGGTGGCAAAGCTAATCCAGGTGAAAGGAAAGGGATGCAGTTTTTCAAAACTCTTCTGGGCAACGACGGTATAAAGAGCGTAAGCGATTCCAGAGGCGATGCCCGTGATGATGCCCAGCCAACTGCCACTGGTGCTGCTGGGGCTGACATGGGGAAGGGTCAAAAAGCTGCCCAACAGGACAAATCCCATAATGCTCCAACGCAGAAGGGACGGGCGATCGCCAAACCAGCGCCAGGAAAACAGCGCCGTAAACACGGGATAGGTAAAAAACAGCGTTAGTGCGATCCCGGCGGGAATTACCCCAATCGAGACGTAAAGCAACGCCAGATAGAGAAACATGAGAAGTCCTGCGAGGAAGGATTGCCCCAGAAGCGATCGTTGTTCTACCTGCCACAACTGACGGAGTTCTCTCCAGGCTGGCGGATGCAGCTTGGGTACTAGAAATGCCATCAACGGCACCACCAATACCATTCGCATAAACATCAGCAAAAACGAATTTTGCAGATTTGGCGTAACAAATCCACCCGTTTGAAACACCCCTAAAACAGCGTGTTGGTTGAAGAGAACCCTGACGATGACATTCTGAAAACAGAAAAAGAAGGAAGCGAGTAAAACAATTAAAAAACCGAACACAGCAATTTAGGTTAGGGACAGCTTGATCTTAAAGGTTGGGGAGTGGATAGGGAGAAGGAGTCATGAATTACTTCTCCCTATCCATTCCGCCCTATCCCTGATACTGAACCCGATATATCCGTCCATTCGGTTCTTCTGTGAACAGGAAGCTACCATCGGGCAGTACGAGTACCCCGACTGGACGACCCCAAGTGGTTGGGCCAGATGGATCGGTCAGAAACCCGGTGACAAAATCTTCGTATTCTCCGGTTGGGCGACCATTCTCAAACGGCACAAACACAATTTTGTAGCCTGTGCCAGCGCTGCGATTCCAAGAGCCACGGAAAGCAACAAACGCGCCATTGCGATAGCGTTCGGGGAAGGTCTCACCGTCGTAAAACTGTACCCCCAGAGCGGCTGAATGTGCCTGAAATAGGACATCAGGGGCTTTGGTTTGGGCTGCTAGTTCTGGGTTGATGCTTTGCCCACCAGAAGTTTGACGAGGATCAAGTCGGTCAGGGCTGAAGTAAGCATAGGGCCAGCCATAAAAATCCCCTTGCTGAATTCGGGTGAAGTAGTCCGGCACCAAATCATCCCCCAGACCATCCCGCTCATTCACCGTGGTGTAAAGTTCGCCAGTTTCGGGATGAAAGTCTAAACCAACGGGGTTCCGCAGCCCGTAGGCAAAGGTTTGTGGGTTTGAGCCGTCCAGATTCATCACTTGCACAGAGGCGCGGGGCAGCGGTTCGCGATCGGCGTTAGAACGAGAGCCGACGGACACGTAAAGCTGCTGACCATCAGGAGATGTGACTACGTTGCGTGTCCAGTGCTGGTTGTAGCCACCACCGGGGAGGTCGGCAATTTTTTCGCCGGAACCAGTAAGCTGCTGCTGCCCTTCAGTATAGGGATAGCGGCGGACTTCGGCAGAGTTGCCTAAAAAGAAAAAGCCATCGGCAAACGCCATACCAAAGGGAATGTTCAACCCGTTTGCGGCTTCAGCAAAGGTTTGGTTGACATCGGCTGCGCCATCGTCGTTGGTGTCTCGCAACAGGCGAATGCGGTTGTCTGGGGTTTCTGTCACCAACACGTCACCGGAAGGCGTTAAAGCTAGCCAGCGCGGTTCATTTAGCCCTTCAGCAAAAACGTTGACCGTAAACCCTTCGGGGACCTGCAAGGACGGATTCTCAGGAATGGGTACGACGTTGGGCCGCTGAGAAGCGCTTTGACTGGCGTAGGGTTCGGGCAGGTCAGCCGGAGTAATGCGAATGGGCGTGGGCGTTAAGGGTTCAGTCGGAATCAGGTTTTGCGGTTGAGGTGCTTGAGGGACCTCAGTTTCAGCAGATTCCATTTCGGCAGGTTGAGATGTAGATTGAGCGGAGGTTGTTTCTTGCTCCAGGGTTGCTTGAGTTTGAGTGCAAGCAGCGATCGCCAGCGCGATCGCCACCATCAAAAAACGTAAGGGACTCATCGCAGAAGGTTCCTATTACAGCGAAACATCGTGAACACACTCTGGTGCATGATCTTTCTTCGTAATAACAAATTTCAGCGGTTTCAGAATTGCGATCGCCTTGTGAGTTAACGCTGACGAATTGCAGGATATTCAATCAGAACGGGTCCTTCTGGAATAAATCGAGCCTGATAGTTGGTTTTCTTGTTCTTTCCTCGCAAGTTGCCGATGGGAACTGCCTGCTTAAGCTGCTCTAACTCTTGCACCTCCCAGAACACTGCCCAGGTTGGAGCGTCAGTTGCAGTGGACGGGGGACGATAAATCGATTTACCCGGATAGCGACCGCGACGAGAGCCGACATAGCCCACATACAGTCCCCGCCAGGTCACTTCTGGGTTTAGGGGTTGATCGCCTTGGGCATCGGAGGCATAGATGAAGACTTCGATCGCCTTTCCATTCCGCAGCTTTTCGACTTCGCCCAACACCTCGAAGTCCATGCTGCCAAAGGCAACTTTGGGCGAATGGTCAGGCGGCAAGTCGTCAGAATCAAGTTGCGTGGCGATCGCCTCTAACCCTGAAATCAAGTGCCTTTCTGGAACGGGGGCAAGAATGGCGAAGGCATTAGTCTTTTGCATGAATCAAACACCGTTAAACAAAAAAGCAGCTTTTCTAGCCTACAAGGATGGATTAACTTTTGGGGAATCAGAAATGTAATCGCCAAAGGAAACAGGCGAGCCATAGAGTTCTCAAACCTTACCTCTGCATCTCAAATCACGCTTAATGACCTGATCGCCCGGATTAATTCTTTTGGCTCCACAGGTTTTGAAAGGTGAAGTTGGAATCCTGCGGCGATTGCCTGCTGCCGATCCAGTTCTCCAGCGTAGGCAGTCAGGGCGATCGCGGGAAGGGTGCCGCCTTGCTCAGGTGCCCATTTCCTAATTTGTCGAATCAGGGCATAACCATCCATCTCTGGCATCCCAACATCACAGAGCAGCAGGTCAGGCACAGACTGGTTGAGGAGGGTCAACGCCTGGATAGCGGAAGCGGCAGTGGTCACTTGTGCCCCAGACTGGCTGAGAACAAAGGACACCAACTCTCGCATATCGGCATCATCATCTACCACCAATATTTGAATATGGGACAAGTCTGTTGGTGCTGCTAAAGGCTCATCCTGAGTGGATCGCACCTGACTGACGATATTGAGTGGCAGTTGGACGGTAAAGGTTGCTCCCAAATCTTGTCCTGGACTCTCTGCCCAAACCGTTCCGCCGTGCAGTTCGGTGAGTTGACGCACGATCGCCAATCCCAATCCGAGTCCACCAAATTGTCGGGTTGTGGTGCCGTCCTCTTGGCGGAAGTAGTCAAACACGTGAGGAAGAAACTCCGGCTTGATCCCTTTTCCAGTGTCTTTAACTTGAATCTGAGCAGATGCGCCAACTTGCTCTAACTTGACCTCCACGCGCCCTCCCGGTGCCGTGAATTTCACCGCGTTAGAGAGAAGGTTCCAAACTATTTGCTGAAGCCGATTTGCATCACCCGAAACGGTGCCTGAAACGGGATTCAATATGGTTTGAATTTGTATCTGTTTTGCTTCGGCTGCTAAACGGACCGTTTCCAAAGCAGATTGAATGATGGTAGCCAGATTCACAGATGCCGTGTTTAAGACCATCTTTCCTTGTAGGATACGGGAGATATCCAACAAGTCTTCAACGAGTTGCGCCTGTAGCTTGGCGTTGCGTTCAATTGTTTCTAGAGCCTGTTCGGTTTTGGTTGCGTCTAATTGTCTATTGCGTAGGATTTTCGTCCAGCCCAGAATGGGATTGAGTGGCGATCGCAATTCATGGGACAGCACCGCCAAAAACTCATCTTTGACGCGGTTAGCGGCTTCTGCTTTGGCCCGATCCTGTTGGGCTACCTGATAGAGCTGAGCATTCTCGATTGCCAAAGAAGCGCGACGAGCTAATTCCTCTGCCAACTGCAAATCGACTGAGGTGTACTGCCGTCCAGACTCAGCAGCAATGAAGGAAATTACTCCTATCGTCCAGGACTGAGTTCGTAGAGGCACCGTCATCACAGAACTAAAGCCAACCTGTCGCAGAATTTCTAAATGCTCTGGGTCATGAGCCGCCTGCACTAGCAGCTCATCGGGGATCTCCGGCACAAAATCGGGCTGTCCAGTTCGCAGAGTGAAAGCAGCCCCACGAGGAGAATTGGGGTCTAACGGATATTTGTCCCGAATCTGATAAGCCCATTCCAGCTTAGCGGGGTCGATGTGAGCAACCGCAATCTGGTCAATCGAGCCATCTTCTTCAACCGTGTGAACGGTACACCAATCTGCTAATTTCGGTACGGTAAGCTGTGCAACTTGCTCCAACGTGGTCTGATAATCCAGGGAAGACGCCAGGACCGCACTTGCCTCAGAGAGAAACTGTTGGGCAAGCTCTAACCTGACGCGCTCTGTCACATCAACAACATATACGAGGACCCCTTCGACCTGATTGTTTGAGTTGACCGTTGGTAAATAGTGAACGTTGTAATAACCAGGACGGCGATCGCCTCGTGCGGGTACATTTAGTGCGAGATTTGGCGAGATAAAAGGCTCTCCCGTCGTGTAGATCCGATGGAAGACCTCAACTAATGTAGGCTCGAACTCACCAAAAATATCTGCAATTGAACAACCCAAGTGTTGTTCGCGGGTTAATCCATTGATTTCAGCTAACGCTTCATTAATGGCAACATATCGCTGCTCACCGTCTAACCATGCAAGTCCAATTGGAGATGTTTCAAAGATGGTTGCCAGTTGATGTTGAGCCTCTTCTGCCTGCGATCGGGCAATGCGTTCACGCTCAAGCAATTGTTCTCGTTCCTGTTCAACTTGCTTGCGCTCCGTTATGTCAATCACAACACCAATTGAGTGCTTAGGATGTCCTTGCGTGTCGTAGGAAAACAACCCTCTTGCTTCGACCCAGTGAATCGAGCCATCTGACCAGCGTAGGCGATATTCGTGATGGTACTCGCTTTGCTCCTGCATCGCCTGCTGAAGCTTTGCTTCCGTTTCTGCCAGGTCGTCAGGATGAACTCGACTTGCCCAAATCTCGTAGCTCGGTTCACACTCACAAGGCTGTAGACCTAGTATGGTGAAATGCCCTGCTGACCAAGCAATTGTACCTGGCTGTATATCCCAGTCCCAGGTGCCCATCCGTCCAAGTTTGAGTGAGAGTTGCAGACGAGCTTCACTTTCCCGCAATTCTGCTTCTGCTCGCGATCGCTCCACGGCTAACCAGGTTTTTTCAGCGGTTCGCTCCAGCATTGCCACCTCTTCTTCGGTCCAATGGCGAGGAACTGCATGATGCAACGCCAGCAGCGCCACAAATTGCCCTGATTTAACCAGGGGAACACACAGAACAGACTTGGTTTGAATTGCATCAAAAGCCGCCGCTCCAACTCCGGCCGTGCGAGGATCGCGATCGACATCCTCGACCACAATGGTTTTACCCTGCTTCAGCTCGACCACAATTTCAGAACCAAACGAATTCATGTGGTGTCTGCCAACAATGCTGTTCACCCCGTTACAGTAATCGCGATCAACAATCACATATTCTTGAGTAGGATCAATCTCACCGTAAGTAGAACGAGTGACATTAAAGTGTTGCCCTGTAGCGCTCACAACCCGCCACATAATATCCTTCGAGTCCTGAATAGTGCGAATGGCATCATTCAGTTCAATCAAAAATTGCTGCTGACGTTCCTTTCGCTGAAGCTCTTCGAGTAAGGCTTCTGCCTGCTGACGGGCTTGTACTTGGGCCGTGACTTCGATTCCATGAATCAAAATACTGTCGATGTGACCGTCAATATTTCTCAGCGGCAGAAAAACAAAATTGAAAACTCCTTCAACTAAATTGCCGCTACCATCTGTATCCCAACAAGACAGGTACTCATCTCCTTGAACAATCTCCCCAGTTTGATAGACACGATCATGAATCTCAAAATAGCCCTGACCTTCCATTTCGGGAAAGGCTTCTCGTGCCGTTTTGCCAATAATGTCTTCACTACGTCCAGAAACGGTAAGAAAGGTGGAGTTAGCCAACTCAAAGACGTGCTCAGGCCCTGACAACACTGCAAACATGGCGGGGACTTGCATGAGAATGTCTCTCAACCGCTGACGTTCATTTTCGGCTAATCGTCGGGCAGTTTGTTCTTGCTTTAGCAGGCGATCGCGCTCGGCTTCAATCTGCTTGCGCTCAGTAATATTGAGTGAAACACCACTCATACGAATACCGCGCCCAGCCTCATCCAGATAAACACGTCCCTGGCTCTTGATCCAGCGATGCACTCCATCTGGACCAATCACCCGATACTCTTGAACATAGGACTGGTCACCCGCAAGTGCCCGTTCAGCCGCCTGCACAATCTGTTGCTGATCTTCTGGATGAATCACCGCCATGAAATCTTCTGCTGTCCCAATGTGAACGCCCCAAACCTCTGCCCCATTAGGAGAACATACAACCTGGTTCGTTCTTAAATCCCTATCCCAGGCAACCATTTGGGCCGACGTAAGAGCAAGCTGTAACCGTTCTTCGGTCTGCCGTAGGTCTTCCTCGATTTGCTTAAGGCGAGTCACATCCTGAAACATGCCAATGCCGACCGCAGGATGTCCATGCATGGCGGGCAGCGTTTCTCCCCAGCACAGGGTTGAGCGAATGCCGCCGGGGGTATACCAGTTCATCTCGTAGTTCTCTAGCCGTTCTCCCTGGGCGATCAGCACCGCAGGCATTCGTTCTGTGGGAATGCGATCGCCATTCGCATCGGTGCAGTAATAGGTATCAACATACTCATCCAGGGATTTGTTTTTGGGTAAATCACCCCCTGCCAACTGGTTTGCAATTCGATTGGAGAAGGTGACTTTTGCCGTTCCCGGTTCAATAAACACCATCGGCGTTGGCATTAAATTCAGCACCGCTTCTAACCATTTCTGCTGGTTCTCCAGTGCTTCCGTTGCTTGCTTGCGTTCCGTCACATCCCGAAAATAAACGGCTACCCCCTCTGCCGAAGGATAAGCACTGGCTTCTATCCAACGTTGAATTGATTCACCAAATTCTTCCCATGTAACAAGAACTTGTTCTGCGACTGCCCGATGCATGGCTTGGTAGGCGACTCCACCTACCAATTCAGGAAAAACGTCGTTCCAAACGTGTTTGCCAATCAGTTCTTCTGGTGTTGTGTGCAGAAGTTGAGCTGCTGCCTGATTCACATAGGTGTAGCGCCAGGCCCGATCAAAGGCAACAAAGGCATCCGTAATGCTTTCCAGAATTATCGCGACCTTGTGCTCTGTTGCTTTGTCTGCCTTTGGAGTATCTTCTAAAAGCGCCTCTAATTCTTGCTTCTGATGCTGCAAGGTGGCAATTTCATGCTGCTGCTCCAGGATTTGATTTTGCAGCAAAGTGATCTGAGCACTACTCTCACTGAAATCGGTAGAATGCTCATCCTGGAGGCTACGAGCAAAGTGCTCAATCACCTCAGAGCGCGATATTCCTTGCTTGTGAGCTGCCTGATCGAGCGATCGCCACGCTGTACTGGTGAGAGAAATGCTAATTCGTTGCTTAGTCTCTGAAGCCCAATTGTTGACAAACTTACCAGTCGCATCGCGTTTCATGGAGCAGCAGTCCGTATGCGTAAACGGATCTTCATTCAAACCGAGTTTATTGGGAAAGAGAATCTGTCTTTAGGAAGATGCTTTTATTCAGCTGGAGTTGAATAAAAGCATCCTCTAGAACCGAGATCTGTAGTGTCTAGCAGCTCATAACTGACTGTCACTTTAAGACTCAGCCAACAGAATGATCGCGTCCTGAGGCTTAAACTCGACAAGCTGATTTTTGGATGGATTAATCACAACGCCATAAGATCTCGCCAGGTTATTGGCATCCGCTTTGCACCGATACCCGATCGCTGACTCTCCTCGTTTTTTAGCAGACTCAACAATCGTATAGAAGTTAACGGGGCGATCGATCTCAACATAGTCCGCGACGGGTTTGAGGTAAATCTCCGATCCTTCTGGGCTGAATAAGTCGCTCAGTACAGCATTAATGTTCTTCTGTTCAGACACTTGCGCCAGCATCAAACTGATGAGCTGCTCACTGATGACAAAATCATCTGGACGAGCAACTTGAGCGAGCGCTTGATTTCTTACATCCAGAATTTCGGTGACTACCTGAAAGTTATGGTGATGGCGATCGGAAATATCCCGCAAATGCAGCAGTGTTACCAGAGTTTGGGCATCTGCTTGCTCAACCTCCAAGCTTGGATTGCATAGAACAACAGCATGATTGTATTCGGTTAAATTGAGGCTTTCTAGCACTTCTCGATCGGCTGGATCGCCCTGTTGATAGCGCACCGTTTGATTCTGTAGTTTAAGTGTTTCTTCTGACAAATCGACTTCGGCATCTGGAAACTCAGCTACGACCGTCACAGTAGAACCAGACGCAACATACTGATCGAGCTGCTGAATGATCATGCAAACGCGATCGTTCCAGCCCAAAATCAAAGTGTGTTCGGCTCTGGCTAAAGCTTGTTTTGCTGCCCGAATAGCTTGGGAATCAATTAACGTATCAGCGAGATTTGATAAGTGAATGGTGTCGTCATCTTCACTAATTAAGATAATTTGTTCCCCTGCTTGGATAGGGGTATGAATGGGCGGATTGAGTTGAATCGCTCCATCAACGCGCTGAATCCCAATTACAGTGGAGTCATTGTAAGACAGAAGCGCATGACCATACGTCTTTCCCTGTAGTGCAGGCTCCGTTTTAAAGTAGATCTCATTCCCGCTAAAATCAAGCAGATCCATATAAACCACAGACAATCCTGATTGCCGACAGGTTTGTACGACGATACGCGAGATTAGGTCATTCGTTAATAATGTTTCTACTTCGCTTTGCCCAATGATGTTGATCACATCCAGGGTTTTAGCGGTCTGGACCTGAGCAACAATGTGATAAGGCTGAGAGTGCGATCGCGGAATATTAGTAATCGCTAATAGTGTCTTCACTAACTGGGCATCTGCATGATCTTGAGCAGAATTCAGGATAATGATAGAGCGCGCAGTTTGAATGTTCACGATTCCCAGGTCAGCCATATTACTGGGGTTGCCAGTGCGGCAAACTAGCCGAATTCGAGGCAGTCTCCCTAAGGTACTCTGAAGTGCCGTTTCCATTTCCACTTTGTCTGCTTCACTGAGGATAACAATGCAAGTATCGGGTCGGTTGGCATTTGCCAGAGCTAACTCAGAGATTAGGGTAAAAACCTGGAGCGACCAGCCCAAAATCACAATGTGATCGGTTTCGATTACCCGTGAGCGACCCTGGCGGAGGTCTTCTAACTTTGCATCAATTCCACTACTGAGTAGACCAATGAGGGTACTCACTACAAAGATGCCGCCAAAAGTGACAAATAGCATAGTCAGGCGAAACACCCAGCCCGTATCGCCGCCGACCGTACCTGAGTCGAGCGTTCGCATCAGCACCCCCCACACAGCTTCTGGCAAACTGAGGCGATCGCCATCTTCTGGTGCAATTCCAGACAGATTGACCAGAACTGCCATCAGCAAGATAAACACGAAAGAAACTAGTGCCAATCCACTGACTAAGGCGACAGTACCCTTAGCCATGAAGTTGTCAAACCTGTAGCGCAATAGGTTGGCAAGGGTGCTGTAGCGGGTGCTGCGAATTTCTTGAGGGCTGTAGATCGGTTTTTGCATGGGAGAAGCGGGAAACGATGTGTCGCTGAGTGCTCTAAGATATCAGAGGCATAGGGTAGTATGCCCGATTCAATTCCAATCTTCATGTAGTCAAGGAAATTGTTGAAAGTTTGTAATCTTGCAACTTGCTTTGTAATCTTGCAGCTTGCACATAATGATTAAAAATGAAAACGGCTGTAAAAAGTGATTTGTGCAGAAGACAACGTTGTTTGTCAGATTTATAAAAAAGTTTTTATCAACGGTTTATTGTGAATTTATGGAACTCTCGGATATTGAATGACAGAGCAAAAACGTCATTGAAATGCAGGAGATTTCCGATGAGTTCTCAATTAGTGCCTCAAAAAGCGGTAGCTAAACCCAGATTAACTTCAGCTTTCAAACAGCTATGGTCAATTCACTGGATCATGGCAAGTGGCTATTTGTTGCTATGGGTTGGAGGGTTTGGAATGGTACGGCTACCAGAAGATACAGCCCTGCAGGACAACGCTTACACCTTGCACAAGTCAGTTGGTGCATTAACAATGGCATTGCTAACTTGGCGAATCTTTATTTTGCAGCGCGTCTGGTGGCGCAAGTATACGCGCCGCTTGCCCAAGTTTACAGGTGAGTGGATTCGCACATTCCTGCTGCACACAGCAATTTACCTGTCTATGCTAGCAGTTCCTCTGAGTGGATTTCTTCTATCTAATTCTTATCAAAGCGGGAATGTTCCTTTCTTCTGGATTGCGACGCTACCGGACATTTTTCCTGAGAAGGCGGCTATTGTAGAGTTGGCAAGAGATCTACACTTCTGGATCGCGTACACATTTCTAGGATTTGTTGCGCTGCACCTGGTTGATCAGAAGAAGTATGTGCGATCGCTCTGGCGACGAGTAGGCAAAGCCTTGAAAAAAACATCACTTAACTAGCCCTACTGGAGTGCAGTTCATCATGGCTCAATCAATATCCTACTTCTCTGTGCAGCAATACATGAGTTACTTGCAACAGCAGATGACTTATGTGAACTCAGGGAGTGTCCATACTGACGAAACTGCTTCTGTTAAATTCTCAAAGCAGCAGCGAATTCATTTAGAAATCCTGTTTTCTCGCCAACTGAGGAGGTTGCCATGAGTTACATGCCTCCTCTCAGGCAATGGCGGCAATGGTTTAACAGTACCCGTCCTCGGATCTTGATCTGGTATTTTTTACTCACTACCTTCTCTGGGGTTGCATCTATTTTGGTAACTCACCATATTCTATATGAGCGGATTCGTGACCACTCTCAGGAATATGTTTCACGCCAAACCGATGAGTTTCAACAACTTGTGCGTGAGTATCGTCCAAGTTCTAATGCATCCGCTGGACAGCAAGTTGCTACGATTTTTGATGTTTTCCTGTCCCAATACGAACCAATAGATGCAGACGACTATGCGATCGCTCTCCTACAAGGCGAGGTTTATCAATACACTGACCTGTTTCCAACGGAATTGCTAACACAAGATGCTGCCTTAATTCAACAATGGGGACAGTTAGTGAATGCCGAGCAAGGAAGCGTCAATACTTCAGCGGGTGAACTGTTTTACATTGCGGAACCTATCATTATTGATGGACAAGCTCAGGGAGTGTTAGTGATTGTTCACTGTGCTGATAGTATTTATCAGTTGGTGGATGGAGCAGTGTTACTGATCATTCCGGTCATGTTGGGGGTCATGGGAATTGCAGCGGTAATCGCCTGGACAACCGCAGGACAAGTGCTGTCTCCGCTGCGAACGTTAACTGAAACCGCACAGTCTATCACCGAGTCGGATATGACTCAGCGAATTGCGGTAGAGGGCACAGACGAAATTGCCAAATTGACGACCACTTTTAATGCGATGCTAGATCGACTTCAGGTTGCGTTTGAGAGCCAGCAGGAATTTTTGAAAGATGCTGGTCACGAATTGCGAACCCCGATTACCGTGATTCGCGGCTATCTCGAAACTTTAAAGTATCGCCCGGAACGACAGGAACAAACGATCGCACTGGCAATTGATGAACTCGATCGAATGAATCGCCTCGTCAATGATTTATTGCTCCTGGCAAAGGCAGAACGACCCGATTTTCTCACGCTCAAGTTGGAAGAATTGGACTGGTTAACCGAGGAACTGTATCTCAAAGTCCGTTCTCTAGCAAATCGACAGTGGAAGCTGGAATCGAAAGGTTTAAGCCCAATTCGGGTCGATCGCCAGCGGATTACCCAAGCTGTAATGAACCTAGTGCAGAATGCTATTCGCCATACTCAAGTAGGGGATGCGATCGCCCTCGGTTCCTCAATCCGCGAAAACCATGCTCACATTTGGGTGAGCGATACAGGAGAAGGAATTGCCCTAGAAGATCAGGTGCGTATTTTTGAACGCTTTGTCACCACAGCACAGGAAACTCAGGGCGAAAATCATGGATTAGGGCTTTCTATTGTGGAAGCGATCGCCCATGCTCATGGCGGCCGGGTTGAGCTTTCCAGTCATCCCGGTCATGGTGCTACCTTTACGATTGTGATTCCACTTGACGCTACTCCAGCCACTATCCATGAGTCGAATTCTCATCATCGAAGACAATCTCCGCATCATCGACTTTCTGGAATCCGGGCTACAGGCACACGGCTTCACGACCATCGCCGTTAACACGGGGCGAGAAGCACTGCAAGTAAGCCATGCCGGAGATTTTGATCTGGTGATTTTAGATTTAGGGCTACCCGATCAAGATGGGTTAGCCGTCCTCAAAGCCTTTCGCGGACAGGGACAAACCATTCCAATCATTGTTCTTACGGCGCGAGATGGCGTAGAACATACGGTCGCTGGATTGGAGGGTGGCGCAGATGATTACATCACTAAACCCTTTAGCTTTGAAGAATTGCTCGCCCGCATTCGAGTGCAGCTTCGCAATCAAGTACCCCGCACTCAGCCAGATACTTCATTGCAGGTGGCTGATATCACACTAAATCTGTTGACTCGTCAGGCATGGGTGGGCGATCGCTCCATCGAGCTCTCAGCCCGAGAGTTTCTACTCGCAGAATTTTTTCTGCGTCATCCAATGCAAGTACTTACACGAGAACAGATTCTCGATCGTATCTGGGGATATGACTATGACCCCGGCACTAACATTGTCAACGTCTATGTCGGGCACTTGCGAAAAAAGCTGGGAGACAATCGTATTGAAACGGTTCGGGGTGTAGGTTATCGGCTACGGGTCTAAAGTTTTGTGGCTGATAGTATGTAGCAATTCCTTCTGTCAAAGCAATCTTCCTGCTAAACCAAGGACAAACCAGTTCTGTTCAGCTAGAGCCAATCGCCGCCTATCAGCTTCACAGTATGGAACTCATTCGGCTGACAAGCAACGAGGCTAAACCGCGCTGCTCTGTGTATCGTCAATATTTTCAACAGCACCTGGGAGAAGTCAGATGAGTACTGACTCGGCGGCATATCCCTATTAGCCTAGCAGCAGTTTGCCTACCGATACGTCTACGCTATGGGACCAGACAGGCAGACGCTGAATTGTATGAGGCATTGCTGGCTAGAGGACTGTGTCGCAAAGACTTCTGCCAAGAGGAAACATGCTCCCGTCAGTTAATTGTATAAGCTCAAAGGAACAAGTTCGCCAGTATCTGTCAATCCCAACCATATTTTCTGTTGGGGATGAATATATTGTCCGGTAATGGCGCATCTCTCCTCTTTGTGTGCGATCACGCTAAAAGTTGCTCGAATATTTGACATGGACAACCGAGATGAGTGGAAGTGCATTGTTGTAACTTCTTGATCCGAGGATCGCCTACTTTTATCAGAAAGCGATGCAAAGCCATTTTCCACTTGGGATAATTCCTTATCATCTGATATTGTTTGTTGCTCCACAAACTGCCAAAGTATATCTCGGATGAGAGCCTGATAGCCTTGCTCACCGGAAATTTCTCGCAATCGCTCTTTTAGCTCAGATTCCAACCGGATACTCGTGACCTGCATCTCCGGAGTAGTACCTCGTTTGCGTGTATTCATGATCGAACGTCCTAATTTTGATCAAAGAGTGGACAACCCAATACTACAAGTGTAGTATGTAATAGCCCAGACTTGTAACACGAATACTACAGCCTTTCATGATACGCCTTCTCCTCGCCACCCCAAGCAACACCATATCGTGCCAATCCCATCCAGGTTTAGGCGCACTGGCGCTGTCTGCGTTCGAGGGAACGTATCGCTTTAGCGGCGGCAGATCCGTCAGGAAAGGCATTGATGTCCGTAAAAGCATTGATATAGCAATTTATTCGGATCGCATTCACTCCGAATCGTTCAATTCAGATCAACTGACCGCAAGCGGGAGGTGCAGCGCAACCCTGACACCCACCTAGGGAAAACCATATCAATTTCCCAAACCCCCGCTCCTAGTCATCAGAGGCGGGGGTTATTTTTTGAGGAGTAAATTACCCATGTTAAAGCTGAATTACACCGAAGTCGGACTGTACATGGAGCGGACGATGACCGCACCCGAGATGTTAATCGCACAGCGCGTCGTTCTGGCAATGCGGTTAGGACAACCGCTCCACGTTGAACCAGGTCGTGCCTCCTTTCTATTACCTGCTGATATTCCTGAACTGGAAGAACTAGCGATCGCGTTGCAGCAAGAAGGCAGCTCAACTGTCACGCTCATTCCTGTAGATCAGGAGTTTGTAGAAGTGAGCCTGAACGGAAGCTGGGTTGCCGAAAGCAAAGAGGCTCACGAAGGGATGTTTCTAACGGCGATAAGCGATTACCCCCAAGAGGGAACTGCTTCGCATCGCACCGAGTTCTTCATCTACAAGCTATGGCAAATGAGTGAAGCACACGTTTCTTCTCTGGCGTAATGGACAACTCTGGTAGAAGAGGGGGATACAGACATTTTGAGGCACTCTCCCTCTCCCTTCCAAACTCCCTCCCAAAAAAGTTGTAGTATGCCCTTGACATTTTGTAGTACGTTGTATTATATTTGTAGCATGAGATGAGACACAAAAGAGCTAATCCAATGACTACTCGCTCCCTTCAATCAATAGGTCTTCTCTCGAAGTGTTCGGAGTTCTTACAAACTCATTTCTCTGGTGCTTCTGCACCCCTTCGAGATAAACCTTCTAATCAGGGATCATCTTCAACCCAACGTATTAAAGCAATTCATCACCTCCAGCAAACTCATTACCTGGAACGGCGTTGCTTCCTCTAATTCCTGCTGACATCAGCGAACCTGAACCTTGACAACTGAATCGCCACCTTGGGGATGTAGCTTAGTCTGAATCAAAGCAGTCGCTGTGCCTCTCAAGCACGGAGAAGCGGGTGCAACTCCCGTCGATACTTCTAAATGAGGATGTAGCTCAAATGGATAGAGCGCCTGTCTTCGAAACAGGAAGCTGCAGGTTCAACTCCTGTCATCCTCGCTGTGGGGACGCGATTGGTGTTCGACTGCTCCGAAGCCAACAAACGGACGGTTGCAGGATTGGGGTTCGATTCCCCACGTCTCCACCAAACTTTTAGATTACCCCTCCAGGTCGCCAAGTGGGAAGGCGTTGGTCTGCAAAACCAACTATTCGCGCGAACCTTCGGTAGCGCTTCGCGAGCAATTCCCGCCCTGGAGTCCAACCATTGCAGTGTCACCTAATGGTTAAGGTACTCGGCTCATAACCGAGCTTATGTGGGTTCGACTCCCACCACTGCAACCAATGCACAGATAGTGTAACGGCAACATCACGGTCTCCAAAACCATTGTTCGAGGTTCAAATCCTCGTCTGTGCGTTGTCGTGCCCTAACCGGAAAAGCTTACATACTCGCCCAATAGTAAAGGCAACTGTTTTAAAAAACAGTCCCATACAGGTGCAAATCCTGTGTATGAATAACAGCTTTTTCAACTTGCACGACATTACCACGACGTTGATGGTGCAGAAGCGAAGTGGACGAGCGGCACGTCTTTAAAATCTTTGAGAACGTGGTGTAACTGGATGAACACATCAATCTACGAAACCGAAGGGTGAAGGTTCAACTCCTTCCGTTCTCGCCAATTGTGGAGGATACCGCTGAATGGTCGGCAACTGGCTTTGAACACCAGGGTAGTCCTTGGGCTAGGGGTTCGATTCCTCTATCCTCCGCCAAAACGGGAAGTTGGTGAATCTGGTGCTCACGTGCCGCTGAAGACGGTGAGAAGGCAGTTCGATTCTGTCGCTTCCCACTCGTGAGTATTGATCATCTTCTGCAAGCCTTTCAAAGTGTAGCTTGCAACAGATTGACTACTCACTCGTTGCCCCATAGCTCAAGGGCGGAGCGGGCAGCTATTAACCGCACGGTTATAGGTTCAAATTCTGCCAGGACTACCAAACTTTGGGAGTGTCGCCTAATGGATGGGCACCGGTCTTCTAAATCGGCTTGTGTAGGTTCGAGCCCTACCACTCCTGCTATTGATTCAAGTTATTGCCAGGTGGCAATCGTGGGTCTGTAGCTTAATTGGGAAAGCGTCTGCCTTGCAAGCAGAAAGATGTCGGTTCAAATCCGACCAGAATCCACTGTGACTGAACCCGAAGTGGTGGAGGGGCTGGTCTGTGACACCAGTGTTAGCGAGTTCGACTCTCGTCAGTCACCCCAAATGGAAATTGCGGTCGATGGGCGACAACCTGTCTCGAAAACAGGCGTGCAGTCAATTCTGTAGAGGTTCGATTCCTCCAGTTTCCGCTGATGGAAGGTGCCGCTGTGTGGACGGCAACTGGTTTGGAAAACCAGAGGATAGTGTAACGCTACCGAGGTTCGACTCCTCCTCCTTCCGCTGTTTTGTTGATAAGTAAGAGGCGATAGCAATGGTACATATTCGCTTTGAAGGGCGACCCCTTGCAAAGTGAGTATATCAAAAGAACAGAAGTTAGGAGTATTTAAGCAACGCCTTTAACTTACCTAAATGCTTCTCTAGAGATACTTTAGCAGTCTCGACTTGTTCAATTCTTGTTTTCAATGCTTGCACTAGCCGAATGTGAACCTGTTTATCGATCGAATGCTGAAACACTGAAGCCATATCTTGCTCAATCAAAGCAGTTTGAGCTTTGTCATGGCTAACAGTTGCCTTGCTCATACTCATTTGACACTTGCTTCTCAAATCCGAGCAAAGATCTTCTAAAACTTTAATGCTTTCCTGTAAACTCTGAGTTCCCGATTTTAGAGATTCTTCATAGGTTGATGAATCTGACGGGTTTTCAGGATACAAGACTGCTTCCTTCAATCGTTTTAGCTCATCATCAATATCATTGTAGCTCGTCAAAACCCGGCTCCTTGAAGCTCAAACTCTTCTGACAAATTTAGTCTCGACAAACCTATCATTGGACTAGCTAAACCTATCTGTAGAGCGATGAATTTCCTGTGATTCAGATCACTTCATAGAAAAGTAACAAGAACTATGAGAGAGGCAAAAAGATGTTTTAACTACATTTACTTTGGCGATCGCTCAAAAAGCAATCTTCATAAGTGAAAAAGCATAGGAATTTGCAGCAATGGACAAAGCACGGCAGACAAAAATCAGCAGATACCTCAGCAAACATCTGCGGCATACTCCAGAGCATCTTGGACTCACTTTGGCTCCTGGTGGTTGGGTAGGCGCTGATGAGCTGTTGTCTGCTTGTGCAGCCCATCAGTTTCCTCTTACTCGTACAGAATTAGAGGATATAGTCGCCACCAGCGATAAACAAAGGTTCTCGTTTGATGAAACCAAAACTCGTATTCGTGCTAATCAGGGACACAGCACTGAAGTCGATTTGCAACTAGAACCCCAAATTCCGCCAGACGTGTTGTATCACGGGACGGGCGAACAATCTGTTCCTGCAATTTTGCAATCAGGGTTGCTCAAGATGTCAAGGCATCATGTGCATTTGTCTGGAGATGTGGAAACTGCCCGAAAAGTGGGAATGCGGCATGGTCGCCCTGTAATTTTGAAGGTTGATACTGCCCTCATGCAGCAAGCCGGATTTACCTTTTACTGCTCAGACAACGGGGTCTGGCTAGTAGATGAGGTTCCACCTCGATATCTCATAGTGCTAGAAACCGATAGCTAAGGGAATCAATATACGTCTACATCAGTTTGGTGACATCAAAATTCTGGACAAATATTTAACAGTGAATACAACTGTGCAGTGATCTACCAGGTTTATTTCTCTGTAGCGATCGCATCATCCGATGCTTCAGATCTTTGAGCAAGAGAGTATTGAATACTCCCCTCCCCATATCCCAAGTCATATTGGCTGGCTTGTTCGGGATCAGTTTCAGGAGGTTGTTTGGAATAGCCCATTAGTGCATCTGATTTGCCACGGCTAAACCAATCTTCTTGAGCAACTTGCTCTGGTACATTTGCGGAGTCATCAGCAACCATACTCACCCTTCTTCCTTTACACAATCACGTTTACATCAGTTTTACTCTAGTGTACTCATCGGGGAATAACGTGCAGCCACCTTGCGACAGAGATAGACAACCTACTGCAATGAAGTGCCAATCATGACTGATATTCACAAACTACTGAACCAAATTGTGAGTAACCAAGCACAACTGCAATCCACTCAATTTCTGTCACCCTGCGTCAAGGATAGACGAAGTCAAACCTGTCCCTGTGCATCTGGTGAAAGAGGGAGTTGTTTTTGAGCAAATCATCTTCGCTGGAATGGCAATTTCTGTTGGTTTGGAGAAGTCGATCGCCGTTCTGATAAGACCTAACCGTTCAATCATTAAACCTGTAGAATTGGCGCTGATGAACGGGTATGGTTCACGGATCTCAATTCCCTCTGCGGGACATGGCATTGCCATGTCCCTACGAAATTGATACATCAGATCAGCAGTGCCGTAGAATTTGAAGGATAATGTACGAAGTTCAAAGAGTTCTGGATTTACCTGTACAGGAGTTAGCCGAAATGCTGGCTGAGAGCAAAACGGCTGGCTTTCGAGCAATCGATCGCTTAATCAACGAGTGGAGGGCAGGAGTAAATCGATTCGATCGCCCCGGAGAAGCATTATTCCTGGTAAAGCAGGGAAACCACATCATTGGCATCTGTGGGTTAAACCATGATCCCTACGCCAATTCAACTCGGGTTGGACGAATACGACGTTTATACGTGATGCAGAGCGATCGCCGTCAGGGAGTTGGGCGATCATTAGTTCACCACGTTATCCAAACAGCACTGAGTTTTGATTGGCTCCATGTTCGTACAACCAGCCCTATTGCAGGTTAGTTCTATCAGTCGCTTGGTTTTACGACCTGTGATAGTGAGTTTGTTACGCATGTTCTGAACGCGACAACGGTTCACCTGAAAAATCTTTGAGAGGATCTGCCAAGCGTAGTGCAGGACACAGTTCCATAAATGACGCTGCTTTGCGTTCGGCATCAGGATTGTGAACGTGAGCAGGCGTTGGGCAGACAACTCCCTGCAATAAATCGTTCAGACCATAGGGCGTGAAAAATTGCCATTGTCCCTGCTGATCCAACTGCACTCCGACTGCGGTTGCCGTGTGGAGCCAGTCTGCAACTCCATCTTTAGTGCTGTGATAAGGTCTACGCCCTGTTCGCCAACGAGCAAAGCTGGCTTGGTTTTTCACATCAAATTTGTAATGAGGAAACTGTTTGCTCAAGTCCGCCTTTGCTGCTAATTCTTGAGCGCGATCGCCTGCTAAATCAAAAAAGGCAATATCAAAATCATTGATCACTAATTTACAATCTTCACCCAAGATTGCTTGCCAGACTGTGTTTCGCACTGCTCCACCTGCTAACCACCAGTTTGGTAAATTGAGCTCTGCGAGCGCAGGTAAGACAGAGGCGATCGCAGAGCCTTCCAAAATTTGCTGAAGCCGTTTCAAATCGTCCATATTTCTAGAGTTTTGTGTAACTGAACTCACCATTATCGACAGTGAACAGCGAGAAAAGCGTTGTCTGATTATCGCTGAGAGGTTATCTAGTTGGACGATGCAATAGTTCTTAAGGCAACGTAACCCAGGTGCCATGAAAGCCATAGGGAACGCGCTGCGGCATCTGGATGCGGGCGACAGCCTCACTCGTCATCGTTTGAGTGCTGATGATCACTAACTCCGATCTGTCCTGAGTTTCATCATGCACAAAGGTCATGAGCCAACCATCATCCTCCGAAGTCCCGTTTGGTCGTGGCACAAATACACCTTCCCCGCCATAACGACCTTCACCAAATGAGTGTTTCTGAACACTCTGTTTATCCAGATCGAACTTGAGTAGACCATCAAACTTTGGCATTTCGATTGGCGCAGTGCTGCCCGCGTATCCGTAGCGGATAGGTCTGCCTAGATACTGTTCATTGATTCGAGGAAATTCACAGGAATGATCATCCAGCGTCTGTTCCTGCACAGTTCCCGTCTTCAGGTTGAACTGCCAGCGGTAGAGCAACGGCACATCAGTTCTAACCTGACGATTATCTCCTTCGTGGGAACTGGGAGATGCGCCTAAAACACTGGTGCTGTTTGTCCGACAGGCAATTAAAACGATATCATCGCCTTCTTCATACGCATTAAGGGTGTGGAAGACATAACAGCTCGGTGCTTCAAACCACCGAGTCGACTGGTTATCACTGTGCCGAGGCAAAATCCCAAACCGACTAGAGCGATCGCGCTCAAAAGCAAAGGCAGGTTCTCCCCGTTGCAGCCGTTCCAACCGAAAGGTGAGGGGTAAATCCATAAAAATGGTGTAGTGTTCTGTGATGGCAAAGTCATGCATCATCACTCCCACAGGCAGGTCGATTGGGACAGTTTGCAGCAATTCTCCCTGGGCAGACACAACGCTGTATTGAACATAGGGCGGTTGCCCCAGAGAGTAGCCAAAGAACATCATTTCCCCTGTCACCGGATCAACTTTGGGATGGGCAGTGACAGGGGAAGACAACTTACCCTCAAAGGTATATGTGCCGCTCGTGTCTAAATTGGGCAGCTCAATTGCGTGAGGTTCACCCCCTTCCCAGAGAGCCAGCAGGCGATCGCGATGCCACACGAGAGCTGTGTTTGCGACATTCTTGAAGCCTTCCTGCGAGGGTTCGAGCAGTCCCCCAAATAATGCCTGCCCTGCTTGCCGCTCTTGCTTAAACCCTCTAGTCTGAATGTAGCGATTGCGGTAGCTTGCCTTGCCATCCTGAATGTGAACACCATGTAGCATCCCATCGCCATCAAACCAGTGATAACGACCTAAAGGTGGAAACTGAGGATTGGGCCCGTTGCGGACGAACATTCCATTTAGCTCAGGTGGCAGCTCACCAATGATGGTTAATTGCTCAACAGTTAACTCTGTTTGGACGGGGGCAAAGTTGTCAGCGAGGTAAGGGTTGAGGGTGGCTGTCATGGGTTTGAGAAATAACCTGCTTCTCCCTTGTAGCAGAAATGCCCACTTTGCGGTACAACCCTTTGTAGCAATTGCTCAAAAGACTGCGATTTACAATGACAATAAATAAATGAAATGAGGGTCGTGATCGCACTGAGGTAAAGAAATGACCTTATTTGATACAGCCAGACACTATCCACTCTTGCAACGGGATTGGAACCCCAATACGGCTCAGGAGGCGATCGCAGCGATCGTCCACGAAACTATCGCTCAACTGCAAACCGTACCGCTATTGGCTGGGCATCCAATGGATGATTACAGTCTTGGCAGTGACCTGTATTTTGGCAAAGCAGGAGTGCTGTGGGCGATCGATTACTTGCAGACCGTTGGCGCAGTGGATTCAGCCTTTGATATTACTACTCATCTCGATGCAACATTAGCGCAAAATCGTCAGCGCTATCCGCAGGTTAGTCCTTATCCAGAGCAGTCATCTTATCTATTTGGAGAACTACCGCTGCTCCTGTTGCAATATAAACTCGCCCCCTCTGAGGATAAAGCGAACGAAATCTGGCGATCGGTTCACAAGAATGATACTCAGCCGATTCGAGAGCTGATGTGGGGAATTGCAGGTTCAATGCTGGCTGCCTACTTCATGCATCAGTGGACACAAGAACCGAGATGGCAAGATATCTTCAAAACTCAAGCAGCCCTACTGTTACAGGAATGGCAACCCGTTGGTGAGGTTGGATATTTATGGACGATCGACTTGTACGGCAGTCAGAAGCAATTTTTGGGCCCCGTACATGGCTTTGCCAGCAACTTAACACCGTTGCTGATCGGGCAGTCTTTATTGGAGGAGGATCAGTTCCAACAGATTTCAGCCAAAGCTATAACGACTCTGGTGAATACTGCAGTGACAGATGGTGAAAGGGCAAACTGGCACGCAGTCTATGATACAGCGAATTCCGGTCAAGCTCCAGAACTGGTGCAGTATTGTCATGGAGCACCTGGAATGGTGACAGCTTTGGCACTGCTGCCGAGCGGTATTAATGAGCCATTCGATCGCATTTTAGAGCAGGGCGGCGAACTAACCTGGCACGCAGGTCCGTTGAAGAAAGGGTCGAATCTGTGCCACGGCACTGGCGGCAACGGCTATGCGTTTCTCAAGCTGTTCCTCCGAACCGGAAATCAGATGTGGCTCGATCGCGCCAGAGCCTTTGCCATGCACGCAATTGAACAGTACCGTCTTTCTAAGCAGCTCTACGGGCAGTTGCGCTATCCGCTGTGGACAGGGGATTTGGGTCTAGCGGTTTATCTGTGGGACTGCCTGCAAGCCCAAGCAAAATTTCCAACAATTGACGTGTTTTGAATGCAATTACGCCTTGAGACGCTTTAGCGACTGTCCTACTCGGGTTTAAGGACTGTGAACTGTACGCTTTAAAGTGAAGAGTGATTTTCCTTAAAGCCTACAGTTCAATCGATATGCTGCCTCTTTTCCTGGCTCAAGTTGCTGCTCCGACTCCCTCTCCAACAACAGGACAAAGTCTAAGTGACATCGCACTTCAGATTCTGCTGAAGCTGCTATGGGCAGTTGGCATCCTGATTCTCACCCGCATTGGGGTCAATCTGGTTAGTCACACAGCTCGCAGGTTGCTCATTCAAGTAGAACCGATCTTACGAAAGTTTTTCATTCAAGCCTCTGAATTTCTCACACTTGTCGTTGGAATTATTGCAGCCCTCAACGTTATTGGAATTCAGACAACAACCCTGGTAGCAGTTTTAGGAGCGGCAGGTTTAGCGATTGGCTTAGCGTTGCAGAATACACTCTCTCACTTTGCGGCTGGCATCATGTTAATTGCCTTCCGCCCGTTTGAGGCTGGAGATGTAATCGAAGGCGCGGGAGTTGCAGGCATTGTTGACAGCGTGGGAATTTTCTCAACAACGATTCTGACTCCAGATCATATAAAAATTATTGTGCCTAACAACAACCTGTTTTCTGGAACGTTGAAAAATCTGACCGCAATGGGAACTCGGCGGGTTGATTTAGAAGTAGATATTGGCGATCGCCCAATAGAACCAACCATTACTCACTTGTTATCTTTAGTCCAACCCCATCCTCTGGTACTGAATACCCCAAAACCGACCTGTAATGTCGCGTCCGTTAGTCGCGAGAAGACTGTTTTATATCTACGTTCTTGGTGTGCGGCAGAAGCTTACGAGCAACTCCGATCTGAGATACAGCAGATTATCTCTGAGTCTCTGTATCGGCAACAGCAAGACGAAAATGAGCAATAAATATTCATTACGTCTGACATAACAACCTTCTACTTACTGCTCTGAAAGCAGCCTGTAAATCTTACGCTTGACCTGAGTAAGCAATTCCCGGACTCGATTGGCTTGCAAAAGCAAAAGAGGGAACTAAACTGCTCAGGGAGCTAGCGTCCGATTCACCATCCCTTTTTTTACTGCCAACAGTGCGGCTTGAGTGCGATCGCTCACTCCTAATTTGCTAAACACATGATTAGCGTGATATTTGATTGAGCTTTCGGACAGATGTAGGGCTTCAGCGATTTCGCTGTTACTTTTGCCTTGAGCAATCAACTCTAGTACCTGCTGTTCTCGCTGAGTCAACTGAGGGCGACTCATACGTTCTGCTAGCTTCTCTCCCACTTCTGGAGGAATATATTTTTTACCCGAATGCACAATGTGAATGGCTCTCACAATTTCATCCACTGGAGCATTTTTGAGAATATATCCTTTTGCACCAGCCTGTAGCCCCCGATAGATTTCTTCGTCACTGTCGTAGGTGCTTAACACAATCATGCGGGCTTCTGGATGAGCTTGGCGAATGGTGGCGATCGCCTCAACTCCGCTCATTTCGGGCATTTGCAAATCCATCAAGGTGACATCTGGGTGGTGCTGCTGAAATAACTGAACTGCCTCCAAGCCGTTTGCAGCCTCAGCAACAACTTCCATTTCGGGCTTATACTGCACCATCAACACCAAACCATTGCGAACAATCGGATGATCATCCACTACTAAAACCCGAATTGGTTGCTCTGACACCGCTTTATTCTCCTAATTCACAGCAACTTGAATACAGATCTCTGTGCCCTGTCCCGGTTGACTATGAATGGTCAGTTGCCCAGCGATGCGATCGGCCCGCTCACTCATACTAATCAATCCAAATCCACCCGTATCCACATCGGGCAAAAAGCCCCGCCCGTTGTCCTGTACACACAATTCAGCGATCGCCTCTTCATACGTGAGTTTAATCCGAAGTGTGGTTGCTTGAGCGTGTTTCAATGTGTTAGTCATCGCCTCTTGACTAATCCGCAACATATTTTTTCCAATGATTGGAGAGAGCAACCGAGGCGTACCCACAATCTGCAGATCGATTTGGATCGGTGAG
Source organism: Leptolyngbya sp. FACHB-671 (assembly GCF_014695745.1). NCBI lineage: Bacteria > Bacillati > Cyanobacteriota > Cyanophyceae > Leptolyngbyales > Leptolyngbyaceae > Leptolyngbya > Leptolyngbya sp. FACHB-671. The sequence continues at coordinate 154,368 of NZ_JACJOV010000129.1, forward strand.
CCTGTGCCGATTTGCTCAACACTGCTAGCCAACTGCTGTGCCAGATCTGCATATTCCTTATCATGAGGACGAAGTGCCCATACCGATCGCTGTGCTTCTGCTAAGCCGCTTTGGGTCAAGCTTTCAACCCGATCGATGATTTCAGCTACAGCAGTAGGGTCTCGCTGCAACAGCCACTTTGCCACTCCCAGTTGAATCGAGATTCCAGTAAATGCTTGCGCCAGCGTGTCGTGGATTTCTCTCGCTAAGCGATTGCGTTCTTCTAGAATGGCAGCTTCTCGATCGCGCTCTGCCATTCGTAATAACTGAATCGCCAAAGTAGCGTAGTGCGCCAGAGCTTGCATGAGTTCCAGATCATCGGCTTGAAACTCTCGCCGTTCCATGAATCGGAGGGTAAAGCTGCCAATGATCTCGTTTCGCAACAGCAACGGCACTCCCAACAGGGTTTTTGCGCCTAAATGCTGCATAAACTGACGTTGCCGAGGAGTTAGTTCTGGTGCAGTTTCAACGTCGTAAATGGTAGGATGGCGATCGCAGATATGGGTTTTCCAGGTCAGATCGTGCCCCTGTGGCCAGGGCCCTGGCAGTTGTTTACCATCTGGTGTAGCCTCAAACACCTCACCCTTGTAATAGGCTAGATGCACATGAAAGGCATCTGAATCTGGAGTAGCCAACCACAGAGCCGCAGACGGTGAACCCAAGCACTCGGTCATGACACGCAGCACATGACCCAAAGCGGTGTCGAGTTCCGGTTCGCTAGCCAGAATATCTAAAGTTTTCTTGAGTACGGCATTTGCTTTAGCAAGCTGCTCAAACCGATAGGGTGTCGCCTCTTCAGAGGATTGAACGCTACTTTCAGAAGCATTTTGAGACATACAAGGCTAAGGAATGTGATGCTGGCGATGGCAATGGGTTCTAAAAATCATTATTACAGGAACTCGCCTTAGCCCCCCACTCACACCCCTACCCTCAGTTCAGATTAAATTTAGCCTTTTGTCTAAACTTAATCAAACGTTCAGACAGCGACGTTTAACGCTGATCTCACTAAACTTCTCATAGGTTGAGCAAATGGAGAGCAGATGGAACCTATGAGTAGATCAAGCATTCAAAAATTCGTTTATCTTTTTAGGCAAATTAATAATGAATGAGTTGCCGCTGAGTGTAGTGAAACAAACGCTAGATTACATTCAAGAGCATCTGAGTGAGGAAATTTCGCTAGAGGCGATTGCCAACCGTATTGGTATTAGTCGATATTACCTCAGTCACTTGTTTAAACAGTCAATGGGAATCTCTCTCTATCAGTATGTTTTGCAGCAGCGTGTAGAGTGTGCCAAGCAATTGTTAAAACAAAGCGAACTATCGATTGCTGAAATTGCCCTGGAGTGCGGTTTTGCAAATCAGACTCATCTAGCAAAACACTTCCGCAATCTGGCTGGAACATCTCCCAAAGCCTATCGAAATTCATCAGTTTAGAAGGAAAAAGTGGTTCGCACGGTACCGGTGACAACGGTGCCATTCTCACTGCGATTTGCAGGATCATTCACAACTTGGATCACAGGTGTGATTTGAATATTGTCACTAATTGCAAATCGATAGAAGGCTTCCAGGTTAGTTTGAGTTGCATTACCAATTTCAGTGGCAATGAAGGGTTGACCGATTGCAAGCCCGGCTAAGTTTCCCTCTTGCAGCAAATCAGGAAAGGCAATGCCTACCATCCAGTAGTTAGGTTCAATCTCGCCAAATGCGGTATCGCGATATTGGCTGTATCCATATCGTCCAAATAGCGCCAGCCAGGGGGCGATCGCCACTTCTGCATTCACCCCAACCGCATCAAAAGATTGATCAAAGATGCGACCGCCACTATATTGCACTCGTAACGCCAGCGTCGAAGAAGGGGCGTATTCTAGTTCAACCATGCCTTGATGGGTATCGCCAAAGAAACCGCGATCGCCCCTATCTGCGGTAGCTGAGGTATTGCCTGGATAGAGCAGTGAAGTGAAAGGGGCAGTTCCCCGTAAAATACCCTGGTCGGTTGGATTACCTGCATCAGCGGCAGCATACAAGGCTCGGATGGTAAATGGGCTATCTCCAACGTTCCAATCTATAGCGGCACCCGCACTGGGTCCATTGACGGGAAATAAAACATAATTATTGGTTAACGCTAAGGTGCTAAAGTCGCGAAAGCTAAGGTTAGCATAGCTGTTTCGATCAATGTAGTCGGTGGTGCGAATATTCGGACCAATAGAAACCGCCACATGTTCTAGTGGACTAAAGGTGTAGTACAGACGACCCAGCCCAAAATTACCATTGCTAGGAGGTTTAGCCGAAAAGTCTAAGGTACTGCCAAAGTTAGGTTCTAAAAATCCTCCTGCATTATCATTAGGACCACCACTTCCTGTATCTATCCGGACTCTCAACAAATCGGTTCCCGTAAAACTGGTGTTTAAGTCCAAGTTAACCCGATAGATAAACGTTGCATTTGGGTCTTGCTGTCTAAAGATTGCTCCGCTTGGGCTGAGCAGGTTTTCGCCTTCAAAACCACCCGCATTCACGGCAAAAATGGCTTGCCCGGCCAGTCGAGTCGTTGTGGAAAATTGATTGGCTTCGACGGTAGCGGTTTGCGCTTCTAGGGTGTCAACTCGTCCTCGCAAAACTGCTAATTCTGAAGCAAACTCTTCTTGTAACCGTTGAATTGTTTCCAGGTCTTCACCCGTTGCCGCATCTGCTAAACCAGCAGCGATCAGTTCATTAATGCGATCGAGCGCAGCGTTCAAACCCGCCGCGAACTCATAACGGGTTATTGCTCGGTTACCGCGATAGATGCCATCGGGGTATCCAGCGATCGCCCCGTATCGTTCTACTAAAGACTGAAGTGCTTGAAACGCCCAATCTGTAGGCTGCACGTCCGACAGTTGATTAACAGAAGTGACTTGACCCACTAACTCACCGTTCTCTGTAGAATTCTTCAAAACAGGAATATCAAAGCTTGTCTGCTCATCAGTTTCGTTCGTTTCATCAGCTCTGTGAGTGACACTAACCGATTGAACTTGCTTCTGTCCATTCTCCAAGTTCTTTGCCTGGGCAGGAAAAGCGATAAAAACCGTAATGAAGCTGATTCCTATTACTTGTGGCAAAGTGAATTGTGTAGTGAGTTGAGTTTTTGTCATACTGCGTTCAAGCGCAAAACGTTGAGATAGATTTTAGGTACGGTTTTACGTTCTGTCTCATCGATTCTTGCGAAGTGAGGCTGTTTCGTCAGCTCTTGCCTTCAAGTTCGTCAGCAGCGGAGCAAGACTTCACTTTTGAGCAAGAACTCGTCATACGATCGCTTTGCTTTGGCTTAAGATGTCGTAGATTGCGATCGCATCATTGCCTATGAAAGCAAAAGCAGCAGACATTTCAGTTCAAGCATGGCAGTCAGATGGTGTCTTGCTAGAGCAATACTGCTATACCGCAGGTACAGTAGAACCTTTGCCCAAGCACTGCCACGAGGAATATCAGTTTGGTTTAAGTTTTGATTGTGCAGGTCAATACCACTATCGAGGCGCATCCCATGATATTCCGATCGCCAGTATGAGTATTATCCATTCGGGTGAAGTTCATGCACCAAGCGATCGCACCTTTCTTCCAGAGCCCATTACATTCTGGATGATGACTATCCATCCAAAATGGTTTCAAGCTGCATCTGCTGATCTAGCTGCGCCAGAGATTTCACCCTTTTTTCCAGATATCTATCTGGCTGACCCTCAACTCAACCAACTGTTTATCACATTACAGCAAAAGACCGACCTGCAATCGCAGTTAGAACGAGACACAAATCTCTGAGATTTTTTGTCTTACCTGCTGACGAACTACGCTGAAAACCGTCTTGTAGGCTCTCCCCTGTCGTCAACCAGAACTGCGATTAAACAAGTGTGTGACTACCTTCATGCTCACTTTGCTACAGATGTTACGCTCGATCAGTTGTCTGAGCTTGCTGGGTTAAGTCGCTTCCATCTGAGTCGTGTGTTTCGTCAGGAAATTGGTTTATCACTCACTGCTTATCAAACTCAACTCCGGATCAGCTATGCCAAAAAACTCTTGACAGAAGGAATGGCGATCGCCACAGTTGCATCCCTCACGGGATTTTACGATCAAAGCCATTTTGGCTGGCAGTTCAAACGGCGCGTTGGGGTGACTCCTGGTAATTATAGGGAAACAACAGTGTGTAGAAAAACAACCTCCCACGCGATATCTTGATCCTTCCTGTGGCTCAAGTCATGTAGCTCTGAGTACTGCTCAACTTAACTTTTCAAATCTTTTTGGGTTGTTCTGGTTGCGCCAAGCCCCAAGCCGCAAACCCTACTCCTAGCAGGGCAAATAGAAGGGCACCCCGATGTTTGGCTTGTCTGATCTGGCGAAAATGGTTCTCTACTGGAACTCACCGTCTTAATTCCAAACAAGTCGCACTAAATGACCGAACTACTTCTGCAAACTGCTGATTGCGCTCCATTAGACCCATGTGCCCACCAGGAGACAAGACAGCGAGTTTGGCTTGCGGCACATCCTGGCTGATGCGCTGGTTGGCAAAGGGTCGGGTAGCAATGTCGGATTCGCCCACCACTACCAGGGTTGGAGCAGAGATTTGAGGTAATGTTTCCGCCTCATGAAATCTCAGCATTGCCAGCGTTCCTCGGGCCAATATGCCAGGAGCTGCTTTCAGTCCGATTAGGGTGGAGAAGTTAAGTTGCCCTCGCGTTTCTCTGCCTGTAAATCCAGAAATCTCAGTAGTCAATAATGTAAATCCATTCAAATAACTTAGCCAACTGGTGACCCAGAGTAAGGGGGAAAGGGCGATCGCCAGATACAACAACGGTTCTAGCAAAGGCTTCTGCAAGGCTAACAACAGTTTGCTGAGGATGGTTGTTCTCAGGGGATTGGTATAGGTGGCATCTACAACAATTAAGCCAGCCACTCGTCGTCTCAAATGCTGTGGAAACAAGCGGCAGAACGTCAGCAGGATCATACCTCCCATGCTGTGCCCCAACAAGACGACTGGTTGATCTCCTGCCAAGTTGAGAACAGCTTCCAGGTCGCGGGCATATTTTTCCAGGGAATAGTCGCGGTTTTTGGGCTTTTTGGATTTGCCCAAACCTGGCAGATCCCACACGATGACACGAAACTGGTCGGTCAGTTGCTTCTTGGCATAGTACCAAACCAGGCTATCTGGACCCCAACCGTGCGTCAAAATCAGAGTGGGAGCTTGGTCAGGACCGTAAAACTCAACGTGAATTTCGCTGCCATCAGGACGGACGAGTTGCTGCGTTCGATTGCTACGAATGGGTTTGGGTTCATCTCGACCGGCGCGGCGCAGCAGCAGAATGGGTAAAAACCCGAGAAATGACCAGAGCAACATGACTACACCCAGGATGAGCCAGCGATCGCTCACCAGTTCTCCCTCGTACCACTGATACAGAATATATCCTGCACTACCCAGAAACGCGATCGTCAGTAAACTAGACAGCCAGCGCAAGAGAAAATCGAGGGGCATGAGCATGGCGTAATCACTCTTTTACGGCGATGATACAAGCCGAGATTAGGTGGAAAGGCAACGCTTATGTAACCGTCTGAAGTTAGAACCTGCGATCGCTCCAAGGTTGTTTATGTCCGTCAGCAGTTTTGACAGCAATCCAACCGTATTTGAGCGTAACTTCCGCACTCAACTTACTTTTTGATGCAGCAGGCTGAGGGCGACAGCTTCGGCGACCTTGATGCCGTCGATTCCAGCCGAAAGAATGCCTCCGGCGTATCCGGCTCCTTCCCCAGCCGGATACAGTCCATGCGTGTTGAGGCTCTGATAATCGTCTTTGCGTTTGATCCGAATGGGGGAGGAGGTGCGAGTTTCAACTCCGGTTAGAACAGCATCGTGCATAGCAAACCCTTTGATTTGCTTGTCGAAGGCAGGGATGGCTTCGCGGATGGCGGCGATCGCATAATCCGGCAAGCTAGGGCTAAGGTCGCACAGATGCACGCCTGGTCGATAGGAAGGCTTTACGCTGCCGAGAGTGGTAGAAGGCTGCTGAGCCAAAAAGTCACCTATTAGTTGTCCCGGAGCCTCATAGGTGCAGCCGCCCAGTTCAAAGGCCCGCTCTTCCAGGCGACGCTGAAACTCCATTCCGGCTAAGGGGCTGCCTGGATAATCGTCTGGGGTGATGCCAACCACAATGCCGCTGTTTGCGTTTTTGCCGCTGCGCTCGTACTGGCTCATGCCGTTTGTGACGACTCGCCCCACTTCTGAGGTTGCCGCTACGACTTGCCCCCCCGGACACATACAGAAGCTATAGACCGATCGCCCATTTGAACAGTGATGCACTAACTGATAGTCGGCTGCTCCTAACATCGGATGACCTGCCTGCGATCCCAGTCGGCACTGGTCGATGATGGACTGAGGATGCTCAACCCGAAACCCAACTGAGAAAGGCTTGGGTTCAATATAAACGCCCTGCTGATGCAACATCTCAAAGGTATCGCGGGCGCTGTGCCCCACTGCCAAGACGACGTGTTCGGTGCGGATGTACTCCCCATTTGCCAGGACTACGCCGCGTACCTGCCTCTCACCTTTTTGCTCAACGTCAATCTTTTCTACCCGGCTTTGAAAGCGAATTTCACCACCCAGAGATTCGATTGTGCGACGCATGTTCTCGACAATCTTGACGAGTCGGTAAGTGCCAATGTGGGGTTTGTTGACGTAGAGGATTTCGGGTGAGGCTCCGGCATTCACCAGTTCTTCAAGCACTTTTCGCCCGTGATGATTGGCATCTTTGACACGGCTGTAGAGTTTGCCGTCAGAAAAGGTGCCTGCTCCACCTTCCCCAAATTGTGCGTTAGATTCTGGGTTAAACTTTCGCTTGCTCCAAAAGCCAAAGGTATCCACAGAGCGATCGTGAACAGGCTTGCCTCGTTCTAAAATCAGCGGTCGCAGCCCCATTTGCGCCAGCAGCAGCCCCGCAAAGATACCACAGGGTCCTGCCCCGATTACGATGGGACGATAGGTAGATGCGATCGCCCCCTCACCAGCCTTTGCCACATAGCGATAGCGCGTATCGGGCGTGGGCATGACGTGCGGGTCTTTTTTGAACCGCTGGAGCAGCCGCTTTTCCTGAGTGGTTTCTACGTCCAAAATGTAAACAAAAACAACATTCCCTTTTTTACGAGCGTCATAGCTGCGCTTAAAGATGGAATAGCGGATTAGCTCGGCGGACGTGATCTGTAGTTTTTTCAGAATCGCAGTTTGAATTGCCTCTTCGGGGTGGTCGAGCGGCAGTTTTACTTCGGTGAGTCGGAGCATGAATGGATGGCGTGGGTTGCTAGGAATAGCGGTAGCGGTAGGGGCGAAGCATTCGGTCACAATCTCTGTCACTGAAGCACAATTTTTTTGCCGAATGCTTCGCCCGTACACCAAAGAGTGCTTCTTTCCGAAACGGAGTCTGTATAATGTCTAGTCTAGATCTTTAGTAAAGCTCATATTTCATTAACTGGCAGGGCAACGTTCCATTGTACACAGGGATTCGCTGACTTGACTTTAGCCCGATCGCCTGAGCAAGTTCTTTGTTGCCACTCAAGATAAAAGCAGTCCAGCCTTTGAAGCGCTGTTTCAAAACGTCGCCTAGCTGTTTGTAGAAGGCTCCCAGGTCGCTGTCGCGTCCCAGCCTTTCTCCATAGGGCGGATTGCAGAACACCACGCCGCTATCGGTCGGAGCGACTACATCAATAAGCTCCATTTCAGAAAACCAAATTTGGTCAGATACGCCGCAGTTTTGGGCATTGGCGATCGCCTGCTCAATCACCTGTGGATCGCGATCGCTGCCCCAAATTGGTGCGGGAAGTGCCTCTTTTTGGCTAGATTTTGCCTCTTGAATCAGGTGGTCTAACAGGTCGCGGTCACAGTCAAGCCAGGTTTCAAACCCAAACCGCTCTCGAAACAGCCCTGGCGCAATGTTTAATGACTTGAGACAGGCTTCCAGAGGTAAGGTTCCAGAGCCACAGAGCGGGTCATAAAACATTTGCTCCGATTGCCAGCCCGAAAGCTGAATTAACGCTGCTGCTAATGATTCCTTTAACGGGGCGGCTCCAACCGCAGGACGGTAGCCCCGACGATGCAGGCTGTTTCCCGAACTGTCTAGACTGACCGTGCAACCATCGCGATCGAGATGCACATTGATTCGCACATCGGGTTCTTGCAGTTCTACGCTGGAGCGATCGCCAAACATTTCCTGCTGCTGGTTAACGATCGCATTCTTAACTTGAAGCGCCGTAAAGTGAGTGTGGTTAAGTTGCTCCGTTTTACCCGTTGCGTCTACGGCAAGTGTTAAATCAGGGGTGAGATAGGCTGACCAGTCGATGCTTTGGATGCATCGATACAAGTCGTCTGCACTCTGGCAAGGAAACTGGTGTAGCTTCATCAGAATGCGAAATGGAAGTCTCGCCCACAGGTTAACGCGGTAGAGGAGGGTGCGATCGCCCTCAAAAGCAGCCCCACGAAACCCTGGTTTAACGGAATGTGCCCCCAATCGCTCCAATTCTTCAACGATGAGTGGTTCTAGACCGTTTGCCACCGTTGCAAAATACTGATTCATCCTGACTCACCGCTGAACTATGTCGCACATGACAAACATTGCCCCAGTTGTTGAGCCAGGGTTTGCACATGGGGCTGTTTCAGCAATGATAAATGATTGCCTGGTACCTGGTGCAGTTGAATGTCGCTCGTCAATGCATTCCAACCCAAAGATGGCTCATCCCTAATGGCATCCGGTTGTTCAACCGCTCTAAACAGAGTAATCCGATTAGGGTAAGGTTTTGGCACATATCGATAGGCTGCCTGACTGTTGGCATAAACGATCGGCAGCAGGGATTGAATTGCAGACTCATTCAACAGCTGTAAACGGGACTCTTCTGGCAGGAGACGAGCGATCGCCCGAAACGCAGTGCTAGAGGCATCAGATTGTTGCCAACGAGCAAACCAGGGATGCCACGATTGCAACCGATTTGCTGCAAGAGAACCATAGTCCAGCAAAAAGGGCAGTGTAGACCAGAGGGCAGTTCCTAATAGGAACTTGAGACTTTGGCCCAGAGAAAGTTGATTAGAAGGGGCAGGAGTATCTAGAATTGCCAGAAGTCCAACCTCCTGACCTGCCTGAGTTAATTGTTGTGCCATCTCAAAGGCAACCAATCCCCCAAATGACCAGCCACCCAAGAAGTAAGGGCCCTGCGGTTGCAACGCCTGAATTGCTTGAATGTAGGAAGTAGCGATCGCTTCAATCCGGTTTAGCGGAGCAGATTTGCCATCCAGCCCCATAGGTTGAAGACCATAAAAACTGCGATCGCCCCATTCAGGAAACTGCTCCGCAATACTCTCTAACTGATGCGCCAATTCCAGATAGGGAAACACCACTCCAAACATCGGATGCACACAGAAGAAAGGTTGCTTATTTCCCCCTAGGGTTAAGGGAACCAGAGGCGATCGGGATGGTGGAACAGGATTAGCAACTGCAATCGAATTGCTGTCAGGAGGAGCACTTTTAGGCAAGTCTTGAGAGGGCTGGGAAGTGCCGTTGAGTGATGGCGATCGCTTGCGACGATAGGCAGACCGATCCAGCCGGACTAATGGAGGAGCATGGGAAGTAGAAGGAGTATTGCGTGTTTCGAGGACAGAAGCCAATTGGGCGATCGTAGGAGCTTCAAACACATATTTCAGAGGCAGTTCTAGCCCAAAAGCATCTCGAACACGAGAGGTCATTTGCGTAGCTAAGAGGGAATGCCCACCCAACTCAAAAAAGTTGTCATGAGTACTCACTTGTTTAAGCTGCAACAGTTCCTTCCAAATCTCAATCAGAGTTGTTTCCGTAGGTGTGGATGGTGAGTTTGCTGGGCTTGCTGAGTGAGTGAAATCTTCATCCAAAACTGGAAGGGCACGCCGATCAACTTTGTCACTAGCTGTCAAAGGTAGTGTTTCTAACGGCACAAAGACCGAGGGCACCATGTAATCTGGCAGAGTTTTTCTCAAAAATTGACGCAGTTCTGGAATGAGTTGTCGGGCAAAAGACGACTGAAGCGGATCGTTCGTGTAGTGATTCCAGGGCTGGTTGAATAGTTGAGAATTAGAATCAACCGTTGCATCAACGCCATGCCGAACCAACAGCACATCATAATCTCCGGTGTGGGTTTGCTCTGACCAGGTAATCTCTACGGTGTAGGGCAAAACAGTTTCTAGATTCCACCAGTCTTGAGGAGCGATCGCCAGTTCCGTAGAATCTTGCAATATCTCCCGCATTCGTCCCACTGTTTTTGGAGAGGTTTGATCGCAGAGCCAGTTCACCGTTTTGACCGCTGCATTCACCCGACTATTAGTCACGTTGGTGATTAGAAGTATCTCTAGTTCACTCTCGATCAGACACTTTTGAACTGCTTCAACCGTGATTGGATCACGCTTCCAATCGTGTAGGTGTTCAGTGCGACTTCTTTGAGAAGCCGCAGATCTGGACAATTGGCGATCGCCCTGAGATTGCTCTATGTGCAGCAAAACGTTGTAGCGAAACTGCGTCATCTCATTCTGGCTATGACCGCGTGAGAGACGAATCTGCACCTGCTGAATTTGAGGAAATCTATCCTGTAAGGCGTAAAAAAGTGCCGGATCAATTGCTAGTTCGGGTTCCTCAAAGTGCGATCGCTCCACCTGCTGCTGAAGGCGCGATCGCTCCATTCCGTCATCTGCCTGACTGAACTTTACCCAGGTATGAAATGCCTTTAACAGCGGCAGACTTCGCACATCACCCACAAACAACACGCCCCCAATTGCGACCCTCTGAAGCGCTTCCTCCAACACTTGCATCAAATAGTCTGCGCTAGGAAAATACTGCACAATCGAATTCAAAATCACTACATCAAAGGATTCTAGATCAATCCCCTCAAAGTCAGTCGCAGTGCGGTGCAGCAGTTCAACTTGGGGCAGATCAAGAGTTTCTAACTGATGCTGAATTGATTCCAGGGAAACGGTTGAGAAATCTGTTCCCACATACTGCTGACAGTGAGGCGCAATTTGAAAAAGCAGTAATCCGGTGCCGCAGCCAATTTCTAACACTCGTTTGGGTTTCAGGGCAAGAACTTGCTGGACGCGATCGCCCACCCACTCTTGCATTTGCTCTAGAGGAATGGGTTCCCCGGTGTAGCTACTGTTCCAACCAGTAATGTTGAATTGGGAGTTGGGGGTTGGGGGTTGGGGATCAGAGGTTGAGGGTTGGTAGGTTTGGTTGTAGAGGGTTTGCCAGTGTTGGAGGTGTTGAGTTTGGAGGGGTTGTTGAAGGGACTTTTGAAGGTGTTGGCGATCAAGGCTGAAGTAGGTAACTAGGCGCTGGTTGGATGAATTACTAGAGGCAGACACCACCGCATCTTGAATTGCTGGATGGCGTTGTAAGGTTGCTTCGATTTCACCCAACTCTACCCGAAACCCTCGAATTTTGATCTGGTTATCGATTCGACCCAGGAATTCAATGGTTCCATCAGGACGATAGAGGGCGCGATCGCCTGTCCTGTAGAGCTGGGGACTAGGGATTAGGGATTGGGGGTTAGAAGTTTCCCCCTCACACGCTAAGAATGGACTATCAATAAACCTTTCAGCAGTCAATTCTGGACGATTCAGATAACCTCGTGCCAATCCCATTCCACCAATGTATAACTCGCCCGGAATACCTACAGGAACAGGATTTAAGTCCGCATCTAGAATATATACTTGGGTATTGGAAATGGGACGACCAATCGTGAGTGGATAATCACCAGGATAAAGTTGAGCAACGGTTGCCCAAATGGTAGTTTCAGTCGGTCCATAGGCGTTGAAGAAGCGATGATTTGCTGCCCAGCGATCGACTACTTGACTGGAGCAGGCTTCCCCACCCGTAATAAGTACCTGAAGGTCAGGAAGTTCTGCAAAGGGGAGAACTGCCAACACTGCTGGAGTGAGGAGAGCGTGGGTGATTGCATTGTCTTGGAGAAACTGCACCAGCGGCGTTCCTGGTAATTGAGCAGACTTAGGGGGAATATATAACGTGCCACCCGAGGCGATCGCCAAAGCAATCTCAAACACGGAGGCATCAAAACTCAAAGAGCTAAATTGCAAAATGCGGCTGTCGCGGGATAGGTGAAACAGTTGCCGTTGCGCCTCAACCACGTTACATAAACCCCGATGAGAAAGCAGAACTCCTTTTGGTTTGCCTGTGGAACCCGAAGTGTAGATTACATAAGCAAGATGCTCAGGAGTGACCTGATCAAGGGGACTATCACAGGTAGAAAAATTAGTCTGATCCAGGCAAAATATCTGTGCCTGCGATGCGGGTAGCTTTTCCACTAACCAGGATTGCGTCAACACAATTGAAACTTGTGTGTCGGTCAACATGAAGTGGAGGCGATCGCTTGGATAATTTGGGTCAAGTGGCACATAAGCTCCCCCCGCCTTGAGGATTCCTAGAATCCCAATCACCATATCGGCAGAGCGATCGACACACAGCCCAACTAGAGAGTCAGGTTTAACCCCCAAATTCTTCAAAGTTTGCGCCAGTTGATCAGCTTTCTGGTTGAGTTCTGCGTAGGTGAGTGATTCCTGTTCTGAGATCAAAGCGATCGCTTCTGGAGTAGATTTCACCTGTGCTTCAAAGAGATGATGGAAGCAGGATTCCTGTATTGATCCCCCTAAACTCCCCTTAGAAAGGAGGACTTCCGAGCCTCCGATTTCCTTGAGAAGGGAGAATTCTCTGCTTCCGGTTTCCCCCCTCTCAAGGGGGACTAGGGGGGATCGATTCCATTCAACTACAATCTGTTGACGTTCTGTGGGTGTAAGCAAAGGCAGATCTGACAGCCGAACATCAGGATTAGCAACAATGCCTTCCAGTAAGGTTTGAAAATGCCCGACCAGGCGCTCGATTCTGTCACGCTCGAACAAGTCGGTACTGTAAACAATGAAGCCACTCAAGCCCTCCTGCGATTGCCAAACGCTTCTCAGTCCGTGGGCGGGTTCCCACAGATGAACCTCCAGATCAAATCGGGTGCTACTTGACTCTAAAGGGGCAGGTTCTAACTTCAACTCTGGCAATTCTAACGGCTGCATCGGAGCATTTTGCAGCGCAAAGGCAATTTGAAACAAAGGATTGCGGCTGAGATCGCGATCGGGATCTAACTCTTCTACTAACTTCTCAAACGGTAAGTCCTGATGCTCATAAGCTTCCAGGGCAACGGTTCGCACCCGCTCCAGCAATTCACGAAAAGTAGGACGACCTGACAGATCCGATCGCAACACCAGGCTATTTACAAAAAAGCCAATCAGTCCCTCCCACTCACTACGATGACGGTTAGCAATGGGAGAACCAACCGCAATATCTTCTTGCCCTGTATAGCGATAGAGCAACGTTTGAAACGCTGCTAGCAGAGTCATAAACAAAGAAACGCCGGATTGCTGACTCAAAGCTTCTAGCGCTTGAGTGAGAGCCGGAGAAATGTGTAGCGGATAGGTTGCACCCTGGTAGGTCTGAACGGCAGGACGGGGACGATCTTGAGGTAATTCTAATGCTGGCAAATCGTGTAATTGCTTGCGCCAATAGGTGAGTTGTTTTTCTAATACCTCTCCCTGTAGCCATTGACGCTGCCAGTCAGCAAAATCAGGGTATTGAATCGGTAAGGGAGGTAGGAGAGGCGATCGCCCCTCTACAAATGCAGTGTAGAAATAGCCCAATTCTCGAATCAAAACTCCCAACGACCAACCATCAGCAACAATGTGATGCATCGTCAGCAACAAAACTGCCTCAGTGGGGTCAAATTTCAACAGCGTGATTCGCAGTAGCGGATCGGTCGTCAGGTTAAATGGACGTTGGGCTTCAGTTGTAGCCAACTGCTGGCTGATGCGTTCCCGCTCACTACTGGCGACCGTGTGCAAATTCACGACCGATAACTCAACTTTGACATCTGGCTCAACCACTTGAGCGGGTTGTCCGTTCACTGTTGTAAAAGTGGTGCGAAGGGCTGCATGGCGACGCACAATTTCTTGAAACGATCGCTCCAACGCCGTCTGATCCAGTTTCCCAATTAAACGGATGGCAGCAGGCACATTGTAAAAGGGGCTATTGGGAGTGAGTTGATATAAAAACCATAGACGTTGTTGGGCAAAGGATAGGAGAGTGGGGTGTAGGGGTGTAGAGGTGTAGGGTGTAGGAGTAATAGAGGGAAATGAGTTTTTTTTAGCTTGTGCCTTCTCTTTATCCTCTACCTTTTCTTGTAGATAGGAAACCAGTTCGGCTTTGCGATTAGCTAATTCTTGGCGCAATTCAGGGGTTAGGGTTCCTGCTGGGGCATTGCAACGCAAACGAGTTTCATCTAAGGAAGTGTTTTGTTTGCCCTCGATCAATAGCTGTATATCTAGGCTCTTGAGATGAGAAACAAACTCAGCAATTGTACTCTGGGTCATAACTCTACTTCCTCACGTCGTTGCGAATCTGATGGTTGACCGTAATGCAAATTAGGTAGTGTTGCTTCCTGGCTCAGTGACTCAATCTGTTGTGCTAATTCGGCGATTGTGGGTGTTTCAAAGATGTTGCGGAGCGGCAATTCTACTTGAAAGCGATCGCGAATTCGGGAAACAAGCTGAGTCGCTAACAGGGAGTGTCCCCCCAGTTCAAAGAAATGGTCGTGAATGCCGACTTTCCGCCCTAGAAGCTGAGTCCAGAGTTCTACTAGAGCTGCTTCTAGGGAAGTAGTAGGGGAAACGGAAGGTTCCCTGGTCACGGTCAGTTCTGGTGAAGGCAATGCTTTCTGATCAACTTTGCCATTGGCAGTGAGTGGAAGCGTATCCATCACCACAAATGCAGCAGGAATCATATAGCTCGGTAATTTCTGCTTGAGAAACGATCGCAACTCTCGTTCAGTTAGTATTATTGCTTTAGGTACCACATAGGCAATCAACTGACGGTTTTGTGGATCCCCGTTTTGCTCACGCACGATTACCACTGCCGTTTGCACGGTTGGATGGCGAGCGATCGCCATCTCAATTTCCCCCAACTCCACCCGAAATCCACGAATCTTAATCTGATGGTCGGTTCTTCCTAAAAACTCAAGATTGCCATCGGAACGATAAAGGGCGCGATCGCCAGTTTTGTAGAGTTGGGGATTAGGAGCAGGGGGTTGGGAGTTAGGAGTTTCTTCTCCACGTCTGCCAAATGGACTAGCAACAAACCGCTCTGCTGTCAGCTCTGGACAATTCAAATATCCCTTTGCCAATCCATCTCCACCTAGATAAATCTCGCCAGAAACCCCTGCGGGAACGGGCTTCAAGTGGGCATCCAATAAATATACCTGAGTATTAGCGATCGCCTGACCAATAGGAATCGTGGTGGCATTTTCTGGAATATCCTGCACCTCATACCCGGTAGAAAAGGTTGTGTTTTCGGTGGGGCCATAGACATGAATCAAATGCTGAGGTTTGCCGTGTTCCAGTAGCGATCGCACCCGATCAACATTCGCCATTTCACCGCCAAACAGCAGGTATTTGAGTGATTGAAAGGCATTTGGAATTTGACTCACCGTTTGATTCAGCAGGGCAGTGGTGAGAAACAAAATACTCACGTTTTGCTGCTGTAACTCACTCACAAAATCAGTCGGTGAAAGCGTGATGTCTCGCTCTATCCCAATGATTTGAGCCCCATTCAGAAGTGCGCCCCAGACTTCAAAAGTGGCTGCATCAAAGGCAAGGTTTGCGACCTGGGCGATGCGATCGCTCGGTTCAATTTGTACGTAGTTTGTCTCACACACCAACCGATTTACGGCTTGGTGTGGCACCATAACTCCTTTAGGGGTTCCAGTTGAACCAGAGGTGTAGATCACGTAGGCAAGCTGGTCAGAGGTGCAAGGAGTAGACAAGTTTTCATCAGACTCTTGGGCGATCGCATTCCATTCCTGCTCCAAACAAACAACCGTTACGTTATCTGCTTGCAATGAATCTGCCCAATCTGCTTGCGTCAGAACCACTGTAATTCCAGCATCCTCCATCATGAAGTGCAGACGTTCCGACGGGTAACTAGGATCAAAGGGAACATAGGCTCCCCCCACTTTTAATATGGCTAACATGGAGGCGATCGCTTTCACACTGCTTTCCATGCAAATTCCAATACATGTTCCGGCACTCACCCCTAGCCGCTGCAAATATCGTGCCAGTTGATTACTGCCCTGATTCAATACCTGGTAGGTGAACTGTTGATCACCGAATTGGAGAGCGATCGCAGTCGCTCTTTGTCTCACCTGCGCTTCAAATAATTCATGGATACAAATATTGGCTGGATAACTAGACTGATTGCTATGCCAGCGTTGCAGCAACTCCTGCTGTTCTGTGTTTGTTAATAAGGGTAGTGCAGAGAGAGGAGCTTCTAGATTTGCAACAATTCCTTCTAATAAAGTTTGGAAGTGATGACGTAGAGATGCGATCGTAGCTGAATCAAATAAATCAGTGTTGTAAACGATTACCCCACGCAACCCGTCCGACTGCTGCCAACCCTTGCCCCAAAGGCTTCTGAAGTTATCTCCGCACTTCCAGACATATAGCTCCAGGTCAAAACGTGCGGTCTTGGTTTCTAACTCCACTGGACTAAGGACTAATCCGGGTAACGCCAGTTGCTCCATCGGTGTGTTTTGCAGCGCAAAGACTACTTGAAACAGCGGATTTTGACCCAGACTGCGGATGGGCTGTAGCTCCTCAACTAACTTTTCAAACGGTAAATCCTGATGAGCATACGCGGCTAAAGTAACATCTCGCACTCGCTCCAACATTTCGTGAAAGGTCGGATTGCCTGCTAAATCGGTTCGCAACACTAAACTGTTGACTAGAAACCCAATCAAGCCTTCTAGTTCACTCCGATGCCGATTAGCAATAGGAGATCCAACCGCAATGTCAGTTTGCCCGCTGTAACGATGCAGCAAGGTCTGAAATGCTGCTAACAGGGTCATGAATAGGGTTACACCAAACTGCTGGCTTAATTCCTCCAGGGCATCCAACAACCACTGTGGCAATTCCATCAATTGACTGGCACCTTGATGTCTTTGCCCTAGAGACTGCACTGCTGAACGAGACACTGCACCCGGCAAGCTGAGAATTGGAACATCCTTCAATTGCTGCTTCCAGTAATGCAACTGAGCGTTGATCACATCTCCCTGCAACCACTGCCGCTGCCAGTGAGAAAAGTCTGCATATTGAATGGTTAGTTCGGGCAGCACAGGCGGTTTGTCTTCTACAAAAGCCGTGTACAGTTCGCCCAATTCTCGAATCAAAACGCCACTTGACCACTCATCAAAGATAATGTGATGTAACGCCAGCAGCAACAGATGCTCGGTTTCCTGCAATTGCCACAGCCGAACCCGAAACAGCGGCCCTTGATGTAAGTGAAACGGCTGTTGAATTTCCTCCCAAATCTGAGCCATTGCCGCATCTTCACGGCTATTTGCGGGTAATGTTCGCAGATCAGTTAACCGAAGGGGCATCTGTAGTTCAGATGCGATCGCCCCTTCAGAACCCTGCGAAACAACGACTTGAACCAGTTGCCCCTCGACGACCTCAAACGTAGTTCTGAGGCTTTCGTGGCGTTGAACGATGGCTTGAATGCTGCGCTGGAGGAGCGATCGCTGCAACACACCTGTGAGCCGCAGAACAATTGGAATAACATAGAGAGAGTCGCCAGGAAGCAGTTGTTCAATAAACCACAAGCGTTGCTGAGCAAAGGACGCTGGAAAGACAAAGATATCTTCCTCAACCTGCTGCTGATTGGTTTGGTCTAAGATCATTCACACCTGCATCTGTTTGGCCTCATTCCGTTTTAGGGAAAAAGGCGACTCAAAAATTATGCTCTAGGATAGATTTTCAGCAGCAGGCGTATTTTTTTTTGTTGCGTTTTTCTGAGTATCTTTACTTCCAAGGCGCTAACCTCTTGAGAGAAGGGGGCAAGGCTGAGCCCTGCCCCCTTCTCTTAAACCCGCCTGGCTACAACCACACAACACTTCCAAAGGGTTTACAAGAAGCACAAATTGGAAAAATGTGTTTCTCATAAATCAGTCGTCTTGAATTGAATGGCACTGAGGTAAGTCGAAGATGAGCCCTAAGATCTGCGGCTTCTCTGGAGAAGCCGCAGATCTTATTGAGTCAGTCTCATTGATTCTAGAACGTAAAGGTTGTTCTCAGGGCTCCTACAGCTGTTGTGCTGTTGCCGCTGTAACCTTCTGGGTCAAACACAACATACACACCGGGAGTAATGCTGATGTTGTCGTTGAGCCTGAAGTTAATAAAACCCTCTAGGTGAAACGGGTCAGCATTTTCAGGATTGTATGCCTCGCCGCCAACCGAGGCTCGGTTCAGGGGTTGCCCCACTAGTAGAGCAGCGGTGTTGCCTTCGCCAAAGATGTCCCGGAAGTGTAGACCCGCCATCCAGCTAATGAAGTTGGTTGAGGCATCGACATCGACTAGATCAGCAAAGATGTAGGCACCGGAAAGGGTCAGGTCTACTCCGGGAGCAAACTGCCAGTTGACGGTTGCACCAATAGAGTTGAGCCGAATGCCTTCGTTGGCGACCGCCAAGACCTCATTTCCGCCCACTGCCGCCAACTGCTCAACATTGGGGTTAAACAAGACAGAGCCAATGTCAGACGCACTCAGCCCCGTTCCCAGAATGTTGATTTGGTGGTAACTGTTGGCGTAGTTCAGCCCAATGTTGAGCGTATCACTGGGAGTTAGAGTGAGCTGTGTTGCCAACACATAGCTGCCATTAAATAAACCTGCTCCCAGAGGTGTACCGCCCGTCAATCCTTGGTTGTTGGGCAATGAGGCATTCACACTGCCATACAACCCGCGCAGGTCGATGCCATCCGCAATATCCCAGATAAATCCTGCCGCTGATGCTAAGCCTGTACCTGATGTACCACCAGAAACCCTCACTGCTGGGTTGTAGCCGCCAAACCGAGAAAGTGCGCCCTGACTGTCACTAGCAAAGGGAGCGATCGCCGGAAACGCATCTGTCACCTCAGCATTAGTGCCAACAAATAGCGTTACATCGCCGAATGCCGGAAAGATGTACAGCAGTTTATACAGGTCAATGTCA
This sequence comes from Leptolyngbya sp. FACHB-671, assembly GCF_014695745.1. Classification (NCBI taxonomy): domain Bacteria; kingdom Bacillati; phylum Cyanobacteriota; class Cyanophyceae; order Leptolyngbyales; family Leptolyngbyaceae; genus Leptolyngbya; species Leptolyngbya sp. FACHB-671. The sequence continues at coordinate 173,516 of NZ_JACJOV010000129.1, forward strand.
TTAGAGCCGCTGTTAGAAAGATTCTGGGGATTGGTTGTGCCAAACTGCGGAGCGTAAGCCAGACCTAGATTGCTAGCCGTGCCAAATATCGGATCGCCCAGTCCCAAAGTGCCAGGAATGCTGCCCGTGCTGTTGCCAAAGCCACCCCCAAAGTTGTAGGACTGTAACCCTGTAATCAGCAGATCGCTGCCTGTGAAGCTGGTCGTCAGATTGAGCCGCACCCGGTTGTTAAACACGATCTGAGCATCATTTCCCTCTGCTCCGCCTGTGTTTGAGAGAATTCTTGGTGTTGCGTCTGAGTCATCGCCCCCGGGATAGCCACCACCCGCTGCTGCGATGCTCAAAACCACTTCTCCATTCAGCCGAGTGGTGGTTGAAAACTGGTTTGCCTCCAGTTCGGCCGTCCGCGCCTCTAATGTATCTACCCGACCTCGCAAAGTTGCCAGCTCTGCCGAAAATTCGGCGTTGCTGGATGAGGGTATGAATCAAGCGGGAACAGGGACATCTCCAAATTTCAGATAGTGAAGTAGCAATCGAACCGAGTGCTTCAGCATCTCTACGGACTTGGAGTAGC
>NZ_JACJOV010000013.1:0-1918 GCF_014695745.1 Leptolyngbya sp. FACHB-671
ACTGCTGTTTTGATAGCGAGTTTTTAATTCCTCACGACTGAGGTGTTTTGCCAGTGTAATTGTACGTCCCATCCTTCTATCTTATAGTGTTACTCCACAGCCGGATTCCGTATAAGATTTTCCTGTAAGCCTTCCATCAGACCAATCATGATTTCGCGACGCTGCGACTGCTGCATTAGCGACCACGACAGTTTCCAAAGATCGGGACTAATTTGCTCGATCAAGTGCTCAGAGATTTCGCCCACGAATTCGTCGCAAAGCCCTCCTCACTGACAGCCTTGCTAAGCGTTTCACGTCCTTCAGACGTTGGGTTTACCCAGTAATCCTTGAGCACCTTGTATTTTGGTCCGAGTTCATCTTCATAGATATCGCCGTTTTGAATGATGAGGGCGGCGACCCGTTCTGGGGCTTTCATGGCAAGGCGAAGCCCGATCTGAGAACCGTAGTCATGCAGGTAGAGCGCATACCGCGTTAGGTTCATCGCTACAGTGAACCGTTCAAGAAAGGCAGCGTAGCCATCAAAGGTGTAGGTGAATTGTGCCTGGTCAGGCGTGCCGCTATAGCCAAAACCCGGATAGTCGGGTGCAATCAAGTGCCAGCGGTCAGCCAGTGCAGGCATAAAGTTGCGAAACTGAAATGATGAGGAAGGATAACCATGCGGCAGTAACAGCACGGGCGCATTCGCCGCTCCGGCTTCCCGATAAAAAATCTCTATACCATCAATTTCAACCGTATGATGTTTGACACTCAGTGGTGATGAGGTGTTTTGTCTAGGCTTTGCTCCTGCCATAATGGAACTCCAGTGTTTTAATAAGTGCTTTAGCCAGTAGATTCCATCCCTGCATTTACCACACGATAGACGCCCAACCAACCCCAATGCACCCGACCATTGAGAGATTGTCCGTCAGCGTTTGAGGTTTCTCGTGGCGGGTGATTGAGAACGTTATACCGCTAAATCTTGGGCGCTGCTGAATGAGGGTATGAATCAAGCGGGAACAGGGACATCTCCGAACTTCAAATAGTGAAGTAGCAATCGAACCGAGTGCTTCAGCATCTCTACGGACTTGGAATAGCATAAAGTCTTGCGATGCAAACGAGCTAGATAATGCGGTTGTGTCGCAAAAACAGGTCAATAGTAAGGTAGGTAAGCCCAGCTTTGTCTTCTTCCCCTCCGATGTCTACTCCTACTTTGTTCAAATGGCGGCACTTTTTGCCCGAAATCATCCTGCTCAACGTCCGGTGGTACTGCCGTTACTCCTTAAGCTACCGAAACTTAGAGGAGATGATGTCCGAGCGGGGGGTGGACGTAGACCACTCCACAATCAACCGCTGGGTTTTGAAATATGCTCCAGAATTGGATAAACGAATTCGCCCTCGTTTGAAACCGACGAACGATTCGTGGCGGGTGGACGAAACGTATATCGAAATCAAAGGGGAGTGGAAATACCTATATCGGGCGGTGGACTCCGAGGGCAACACGCTGGACTTCCGATTGAGCGCGAAACGCGATGGGAAGGCAGCAGCACACTTTTTCCGCAAAGTATTGAGCGCGAAGCACACTCAAGTTCCACGAGTGATCACCGTCGATAAGAATGCCGCTTATCCCGTGGCAATGGATAAATTGAAGGAAGACCAAACGTTGAAGACTGAGACCCAATTGCGGCAGAGCAAGTATTTGAACAACCTCATCGAGCAGGACCACCGAAACATCAAGCGGATCACAAAACCAATGATGGGATTTCAATCCTTCCACACGGCAAGAAGAACTCTGCGAGGGATTGAGGCAATGAATATGATCCGAAAAGGTTGCTGTTGGCGAATAGGAAAATCAGGCAAAACAGCCTCATTCTGTAGTACGCCACGGTCACTCAAGTAGAAGCAAGCTAAGTGCACTAGCATAAGCCTATAGCTGCTCTAG
>NZ_JACJOV010000130.1:0-18773 GCF_014695745.1 Leptolyngbya sp. FACHB-671
AGGGACAGAATGAGTAGTAATCTGTTTGACCCATACTGCCTCGGTCTGATAATCCGCGTTGCACAAACTGCTGCCAAAGTAGGTGGGTCAGTTAACAGGTGCAAAAAATCAAAGTCACGTTGGATAAGCGGTATTACAAAGTTTGACGCAAACGCGGATTTAGAGGATATCCGTCTCCCGTTGGTCTGACTTTGGCGCTGCGGTTACACCATGCTCGGTGATGAGGTAATCGGTATCTGCTGTATCGAGCATAATCTTCACCGCTCCAGCCTCAGCGCCATCAGCCGGCTCTAATTCACCATCAGAACTATTGTCCCGCTCAAGGGCGGCGATCGCCTCCGGGTCGCCCTGCTGTGCCAACAGAGTCAGCAGGTTAATGACGGTCTGGTTAACGGATTTGGATATTGGTTCTGACATGATTCAACCTCCGTGCAGTAATTGACCCAAGATTCTACTGCATCGCTGCATCATTGCCCATACTTTTCAACCCACAGGCGATCGCCAGGAGGTGAAGGTTCTTATGACGCTCGCATCAGTCCAAAACCTGATTATGAGGTGTTGCCTAGAATGACCATTTTTGTCATGGCGATCGCCTGTGAAACGACAGCACCGCAAACAAAGCCACCCCGTACACAAGGCGTTGTGGGTCAATTCGCTTGGACTTGTCTGCATCGCTCGTCCGTTCGTATCTGCAATCGACAGAACCGGTTGAGTGGTGATGCGTGTCAGAACATCGAAGCTCTCCTCAAGATTGACACGCATCACCCACCGTAGTGAGCATCACATCATCCAGAGCACACTACAGGAGATTAAACTGCATCACTCCTGTCGTCTGCTGGCTGGCACGCTCGACTGGAGACGAGGTAACTGGTGCAACAAACCAGCTTCTCAAAATCGCGGCTTGCTCCCCATTAAGGGTGGTTAAGTCGATCGCAAGCGGAAATAGGTGATGATTATCTCCGCTTGCCCAAACTACATCACAAACAACCCGCCCAGAGGAGGCGAGGCCATCGCTGCCAAACGGCACCAAGCTAGCGGGGAGAGGCGCAAGATGCGGCATGATATCGGACTGCTCAACGAACACCTGTCGCTGGCGCTGAAGTTGCTTAACGCGCTGCGCTCGTGCCTGCTTGTAGTCAAGGATAGGAGCAGGATAACCCTTGGTGGTTGGGGGTGAGCCAAGCTGATTCGGGCGCAGATGCCGCAGTTCGGGCACCCAGCGCTTGATGAACTGTCCTTGTGGGTCAAAGCGATCCACCGCAGCTTGACCGGGATTGTAGATGCGCGTCCAACTCTTGTCGACCGCTGAGGTAATTCCAGCCTGCATCGCCCACTGGTAATGATCGATTGGACAATCACCGTCGATGAGATGTCGCATAAAGTGCAATGCCCCGTAGCGCCAGTCCATGCCCAGCAGGTTGCTCAAGAAGCTGGCATAGCAGGCACGAGTGCGAAAGTTGAACGCTTGCCAGCCTCCAGTCGCTAATAGGCAGCGAGCGGCAGCATCGACGATTGGAAAACCCGTTTGCCCCTGCTGCCACGCTTGGTACAAATTTTCATCGAAGGCGAAGCCCTCTTCGTCGAAGTGACGGTAGAGCGACCTGACCTCCATCTGCGGCAGGTAGCGAAAGCGCTGAGCAAAACCACTGTTCCAACGCAGCCGTGAAACAAACTGCTGGCGGCTGCGCTGGACTCGCTCATCCGGTGATGCTTTCAGTTGTTGGGCGGCTTGATAGCATTCGCGCAAGGAGATGACGCCAAACTTAAGGTGCGGGCTGAGTCCGCTGGTGGCATGGGCGCTGGGGTAGGATAGCTGCCAGTAGTAACGCTGTGTCTTCTGCTCCAGGAAGCGAGCGAGCAGCTTGGATGCAGCCTGTGTACCCGCGGGGGGGATGGGCTTGCCGTCATCGACCAGTCCCAAGTCGGTCAGTGTAGGGAGTGGTTCACTGGGCACATCGGGCGGCACATTCACACAAGTCGGTGTGGAGACGAGCGCCTCGCTCATCTGCTCGGACCACAACTGCCGATATTGACCAGTGGTCACGAGTTCTGCGGTTGTACCTACTGGCTCAAACCAACGAATCTTCAGGTTTTGTTCAGCGAGAGCATGATTGAGGCGAGCATCGCGCACCCGACCGTACAGGCGCTCGAAGTCGATGTGAGCATAGATGCCGTCTGCTTGCGTGTCGTGAATCAGTTGCGGCAGCACCTTAACTGGATCGCCAAAGCGCAGGATCAACCGCCCGCCGCGATCGCGCAAATCTTGGTCAAGCGATTGCAAGCACTTCAGCATGAAGGCGACACGTGCGGGTGCAGTTTCGGGGTGGTGCAGCAGGGCACGATCGAACACGAAGACAGGAATCACCCTTCCTCGGCGGGCGGCTCGCGCTAAGGGAGCATGGTCAGACAGGCGCAGGTCGCGGCGAAACCAGACAATCGTGCAGTTGCTCACAGTCTTTGTCACTAGTACACTTGCTTCAGCCTAGCAAGTGACGGACCCGAGTAGGAGCGCTGGTTGTATCTGAAGTACCCTCACCCAAGACAGCCTAGATCTGGCTACTTCGTTTCGTTAGCGCCGTAACAACTGGCACGGCGATCGAGGGGGCGCTGCGATCCGATTGGATCTGTGCCAGTCAGCGCAGGATGAGGATGACTACCCAATCAAGTCTGCTCCTGAGTCTGCCGTGGACTCGTCACAATTATTGGTGCGTCAGTGGCAACTACGACAAAGACCAGTCTGCTATCGACGGTAGCAAGGGTTTCACAGCTACAGACGATATCATCAACTTAATCAAAGAAATTAAAGAATAAGCACGATAATTCTTGGCAAGTTGGAATGGCAGGATTATGCGGTAGATTTCAAGCCAACAATCTCTTGCCAATCTTCAATTCGTTGGCGCAGCTGTTCACGATAGCGATGAGCAGTCAGCTAATGTTGCTTTGGGTGGAAGTGGTCTCGAATCGGTTCAAAGGCGGCAAGAAATCGTTGCGCTTGCTCAGGTGACTTGAACCTCCTCATGCGTCGCTCCCGTGTTCGTGTCGGCTGATGCGAGTTCTCTGCAAGGGTTATTTAACCCCTTGTGCTGTCGGTGCTCTACGCGCTTGAGCATCCCATTCTTGGCAGCTTCGTAGCTTCTCAACTTGTCGCTTACGATCGCCCGTAGACCAAAGCCTTGCTGCTCCAGGAGCTTGCGGAAAAATCGCTTGGCTGCCTTTTTGTCTCGATGCTGCTGCATCAAAACATCGAGCACGTTGCCCTCTGAATCTACTGCACGCCACAAGTAATACTGCTGTCCTTTGATCGTGATCACGACCTCATCGAGATGCCGCTTATCCGTGAGATACGGACGTTTGCCCCGTACCTGCTTGGCGTATTGCTGCCCAAACTTATGACACCATTTCCGGCTTGATTCATAGCTCACCTCAATGCCACGATAGAGCGGCACTATCAACTTAACCGGGAATATTTAAAATTAAGCACGTAATTCCCCTAATCGTCAGTCTCGCTCAAGTTTACGCAGCCTCTTTCACACAGGTGATTTCCCACCAATCGTCAAAGCGTTGGCGCAGTTGTTCTCGATATCGTTTCGCACTCAGTTCGTGTTGTTTGGGATGAAAGTGTGCACGAATCGGGTCAAAAGTAGAAAGAAATCGTTGCGCTTGTCCTGGAGATTTGAAGCGTCGCATTCGTCGCTCCCGCACTCGGGTCGGTTGATGCGAGTTCTCGGCTCGATTGTTCAATCTCTTGTGCTGTCGATGCTCTACACTCGGCATCACCTGTTTCTTCGCCGCTTCGTAACTCTTCAGCTTGTCGCTCACCATTACCCGTGGCACAAAGCCCTGTTTCTTCAGCAGCTTGCGGAAGAACCGCTTCGCTGCCTCTGTGTCCCGATGACGTTGCAGTAAGACCTCTAGCACGTTTCCCTCACTATCCACTGCCCGCCACAGATAATATTGCTGTTTTTTGACCGTCACCACCATCTCATCGAGGTGCCATTTGTCGGTGACGTAAGAACGCTTGCGCCGCACCTGATTCGCGTATTGCTGCCCAAACTTCTGGCACCATTCCCGAATCGTTTCGTAGGTTACCTCAATGCCCCGATACAGCATCATTTCCTCGATATCTCGGTAGCTCAAAGGAAAGGTGTAATACAGCCAGACGCAATAACTAATAATCTCGCCGGGAAATCGATGACGGGAGTACATGAGCAAGATGTTACGAACGGCGTGAGATCAGTACGATTATTCTACCTTTGGGTCAAGTTGACAGTGCCCCTGAGAGCATCGTCCCAGATGCTGGTGCGCTTTGTTGGGCAACGTCCAGTTAGTGAGATGACTTGCCAGTTCTTGGAGTGGGTGACGATTTAAGTGAGTGCGATGGGCAAACGAGTTATGCCCTTGATTTGGGATAATGCAACATGGCATTTATCCAAACAAGTGAAGCAATGGATTCGTAATCACAATCGTCAAGTGAAGCAAACCGGAATTGGAGTGCGATTAATTGTTTGTAAGCTTCCCGTCAAGAGTCCTTGGTTGAATGCAATTGAACCTAAATGGATTCATGCGAAACGAGCGATTGTCGAACCCCAACATAAGTTGAACGCACAGGAATTAAAGACCAGAATATGTGATTATTTTGGTTGTCCTCTGTTAGACCCGCTCGCAAAAAAGGTCTCCTGAAGATGCACTAAGGATCGTAAATTTAATAAAACCCCGAATTCTTGGCTTTGGCGAAGGAACCATCTGCACTAGCTAAGGCGATCGCGGGTCTAAATTTTCGCTTGCCCAAAGTGCGGCTTGAGTGCGATCGCTTACGTTCAACTCGCTAAGAATCCGACTAATGTAATTTCTGACCGTTCCCTCAGTGATATGTAAGGTTTTAGCAATTTCACGATTCGTCTTTCCCTGCCCCAACAGTTTCAAGACATCCAACTCTCGATCACTCAGCGTTAGATTAACTGGGGTGGCACTAACAGGCGGTTGCAGTTGGGCAAGGACTTTGGCTGCGATCGTTGGTCCGAGCTGACTGTGTCCTCTGTGAATCGTGCGGATGGCATCTGCCACCTGCCCAGAGGGGGTGTTTTTAAGCAAATATCCAGTCGCCCCTGCCTGCAATAATTTCCACACATAGTCATCTTCGTCAAACGTGGTTAGCACAAGAATGCGAATCCAGGGATAGCTGCGGAGAATTTCATGGGTTGCCGTGACTCCATCGCAATTGGGCATCCGAATATCCATCAGAATCACATCCGGCTGAAGCTTTCCGGTCAGATCGATCGCCACTCTCCCATCCATTGCCTGCCCGACAACTTCGATGTCTGCCTCTAGCGACAACAACGCAACTAACCCTTCTCGAAAAAAGGATTGATCATCAACGACGAGCACTCGAATCATAAGGAATAACAATTTTGATTTGCGTTCCCTGTTCGGAACTTGTACTAATTTTAAGGGTTCCACCCAAGAGTTCTACCCGTTCCTGCATTCCTGGTAAACCACAGCCGGTTAATGGCTGTTCCGGATCAAATCCCTGACCGTCATCTTGCAGCGTCACAACAATCGTGTTTAAGTCAACCATTCCCCGCAACTTCACTTGAGCTGCCTTGGCGTGCTTTTGAATGTTAATCAAGCCTTCTTTCAAAATGCAGTAAAGCTGGTAACTCGATTGCAGGGAGAGGGCAGGCAAACTTAAATTAATCTGAGTCGCAATTCCCTGCTGGCGTATCTGCTCAACTTGCTCACGTAGCGCCTCATCTAGATTGAAGCCTGACTGCCAGCGCATCGTTTGTACCAGTTGCCGCACATCTTCGAGGCATTGGCTTGCTAATAAGGCGGCATTGTCTACCGAGTGAAAGGACTTGGCTAAATCACGATCGCGCAATTTCTGAGCAACTTCCAGTTGTACTCCCAATGAGGTGAGAGTATGCCCTAAGGAATCATGAATTTCACGCGCAATCCGCAGACGTTCTAGTTTGGCACCCAACACTTCAACCTCCTGGGATAATGCTTCTGCCTGCTGGCGGCTTTCGCGTTCTGCCACGATGACAAAGCCAAGGAGAACAACAAAAATGCTGGCGCTGGCGTAGTAAAGCAACGCATGTAGCAGTGTGATGGACAAACTAGACTGCAAAGTGACACTATCAAACTCTGGGAGTTTTCGTTGAATTAGTGACGGATATAGCCAGGCAAAACTAGCCAACCAGACCACTCCACCCATAATATTGGTCAAAATAACTTCGCGGCGGCTCAATAAGAAACACGCCTTGATCAGTAGTAGATAAAGTACAAAACTAAGTTCGACTCCAGAGGCGATCGCAACGCCCGTTAACCCCACTTCCAGCGCAACATAAGCGCGGCGCGGCCCAAGCGGGCGATCGAGCGGCAAGATAAAGCTGAGACAGAAAAAGAGCGTGCTAAACGCGATACATTTGACGATTAGCTCAGGTGTGGAGGCTTCATCAAGCACATAAATCAAGATTGTCATCAGTAGCAGGAGCCATTCGCCAAAGCGCAGTGTCCGACGGAGTGATGGAGAGGAGCCAGCGTCTAGATTCATTGAATAGATTAACCATCCTGTTCTATCTAGTTTGCGCGATCGCCTGCCAATCTGGGTATGACACCTATCAAGGTTAGACATGACAAGTGTCATCCGTTTCAATGATAGCTATAGGTATCAGAAACGCTACGGATGGATTTAGATGGTCTGTAGATGAATCATCCTAACCAGCCATGCAGCCAGACTACTCAAATTCTCAAACTGCCATTCACTCTTTAGCAAGGCTGAGCGATTGTGTTTATGCCCTGGCGATGGCAATCACCTTCATGGAGTTTAGACTGCCAGAAACCGTTCAATTACTGTCAAGTTTGGAAGTCAACCAATTTCTGATTGGACAGCTTAAGTCTCTTGGCATCTACGTCATCACTTTTATTCTGGTTGCTTTTTACTGGATCAACCACACTCAACAGTTTAATTACTTCAAGCGGACTAATGAAACTCACTCATTGATCTATACCTTGTACTTGATGAGTTTATTGGTGATTCCGTTCTCAAATGATTTGGTCTTTAGGCTATCCAGCAATCCGTTCGCCAAGATCTGGTTTAGTGCCAATATTTGCCTGATTGGTTTTCTCTCATTCACAAGCTGGATCTATGCAACTCACCAACGTCGTTTAGTGGATAGAGACTTAGATCATCGAATCATTCGATCAATTCAAGTGAAAGCATTGATCGAACCTATCTGTGCCTTGGTGTCAATTCCAGTTGCACTGGTTAGCCCAGATTTGTCAGATTTGGTCTGGTTGTTAATTCCAGTTGTCTTTCTAGTTGTGAATAAGGCTCTCAAGAAAACTTTTGAACCTGGTGCAATACCAGTTTCCACTCAATGAGTTGAGTAATTGCCTCAAGCTTGTTGCTTAATTTGAAATGTCAAATTTCATCGTCTCCGCTATCCGATACCACTTGCGTGATCACCATGAATTTACAGTTACTATCCAAACCATCTAATCATTGGATGCTTGCCTTGATCGTTGTTGCATCTACTGCTACAGCAGGAATTGCTTACTATGGCATTTCGCAATTTGTTGTAGAGAAGCCAGCAGAGAACACTCAGATTACCCCAACGATTCAATCTATTGTGGCGCTGGGTCGGTTGGAGCCTGAAACTGAGGTGACAAAAGTGTCAGTTCCAGCCACGCTGAGTAACGATCGCGTGGCTCAACTGCTTGTCAAACGGGGCGATCGAGTCCAAGCTAATCAAGTAATTGCGATTCTAGACAGCTACGATCGGTTACAAGGCGCTCTCCTAGAAGCCGAACAACAAGTTGCCGTTGCCCAAGCAGAGCTTGCTCAGGTTAGAGCTGGGGCAAAATCGGGTGAAATTGAAGCACAACAAGCAGAGATTGGGCGTTTGCAAGCGGAATTAGCAGGTGAAACTCGGCGACAGCAAGCGACCTTAGCAAGTTTAGAGGCTGAGGTTAATAATGCCCGCTCTGAATACAACCGCTATCAATCGCTCTATCAGGAAGGAGCAATCTCTGCATCTCAATTTGACCAGAGGCGATTAGCTTTCCAAAAAGCGCAAGCGCAGTTCAATGAGGGCAAAGCAAATCAAAGCCGAACGACTGATACATTGCAAGCGCAGATTGAGTCAGCTAGAGCTAACCTGAATCGCATTGCCGAAGTGCGCCCAATCGATGTGCAGACTGCACAGGCAAAAGTGGAGCAAGCGATCGCCGTAGCTCAACGAGCAAAAGCGGATTTGAGACAAGCAGAGGTGCGATCGCCCCAAGCAGGACAAATTCTGGAAATCTATGCCAAGGCGGGGGAAGTGGTTAATGAAAAAGGCATTGCCGATCTGGGGCAAACCCGCCAAATGCGAGTAGTTGCCGAAGTTTATCAAAGTGACATCAAAGAAATTCGCATCGGGCAACAGGCAGTGATTACAGGTGAACCTTTCTCTGGAGAATTGCGTGGCACAGTCGAGGAAATTGGGCTGCAAGTGAGTCAGCAGGAGATCTTCAACAATCAGCCGGGAGAGAACCTGGATCAGCGGGTGGTGAAAGTCAGAATTCGTTTGAATGCAGCCGGCAGCGATCAAGTCTCAGGGCTAACGAATTTGCAAGTGCAGGTTGCCATTCAACCCTAAAGCGCTCATATTCTCGTTGGCAACTCATCGGTTGATTCACACCTTACCCTAACTGGGCAAAGAAGATGATGCAGACATTGTACACAACCAATCTAGAGGGACTTTCAACCTGTGAAATGGAAGTTCTCAAGTTACTCATTGAAGGACAAAGTAATACTGAAATTGCTGAGGTGTTGTATGTCAGTCCTAATACTGTCAAAACGCATGTCAGAGGTATTTTCAACAAATTTGGAGTCGATAATCGCGTTCAAGCAGTTGTTTTTGCTCTCCGTCATGGTTTGGTCTAAAGCGTAGAAAAGAGTCACCTATGTTGCGTAACCTATTTCGTAAAACACCTCTGGCATGGTTTCAGCTAAAACGGGAAAAAACCCGTCTTGCGGTGGCTTTAGCGGGAATTGCCTTCGCCGATATTTTGATGTTTTTTCAATTGGGATTGCTCGATGCCCTGTTTGAGTCTGTCGTGAAACCCTACACCTCGCTGCAAGGAGATCTGTTTCTGATTAATCCGTTGTTTGAGAGCCTAAATGTAGTCAGAAGCTTTCCCAGACAGCAACTATATCAGGCAGCAGGAGCTAAAGAAGTTGAATCGATTAACTATCTCTATATTGGTCAGGGCGAGTGGCGCAATGCTCAAACTCGAAAGAATCAGCCCACCATGGTGTTTGCGATTAATCCTCATAACTCAGCGATCACCCTGCCAGATGTACAAGCACACCAGAATGAATTGAAGTTGCTGAACCGAATGCTCTACGATCGCGCTGGTGCGGAACAGTTTTTTGGCAATGTAGTTGAAGAACTTCAGCAGTCCGGCTCGGTGCCAATTCAATTTAATAACTTTCAAGTCGAGGTCGTTGGAACGTTTGTCATGGGAGCATCATTCGCTGCCAATGGGAATGTCATTACGAGTCATTCAACTTTCCTTCGGCTCTTTCCAGCCCGCCAGCCCGATGAAATTGATATTGGAGCCATCCAGTTGAAACCGGGCACCGATGTTGAGCAATTTAAGGCTGCAATGCAATCGGAGCTTAAAGGTGTTCTAATTCTGACGCATGAAGAGTTTATTGCACACGAAAAGAAATATTGGGAAACCACTAGTCCGATCGGGATTTTGTTTGGATTTGGCGCAATCATTGGTTTTATCGTTGGCACCATTATCGTCTATCAAATTCTCTACTCTGATGTATCAGACCATTTGCCAGAATATGCCACGTTGAAAGCAATGGGCTATAGCGACGGTTACTTGATTGGCGTACTCATCCAGGAAGCGCTGATTATGGCAGTTCTAGGATTTATTCCAGGATTTATCATTTCGGTCGGGCTGTATTCGGTCGCGGCCGCTGCCACTTTTCTACCGATTGGTATGACACTCAGCCGCGCGATGCTTGTGTTGACCTTGACGATTGTTATGTGTGCAGCATCAGGAGGAATTGCAATGCGTAAACTGCAGTCTGCTGATCCGGCTGATATTTTCTAGTTCTTACCTGGTGTAATTAGATGCCATCCTTACTTGCTTATCTTGTTGCAATCGCGGCACTAGACAGCCTCAACCCTACTACTACAGCGGTCCAAATGTATCTGCTCAGTACTCCTAACCCAGCTCCTCGCTCAGTTTCATTTATTGCGGGAGTATTTATCACTTATTGGACAGCTGGATTGGTAGTGGCGTTTGGAGCAAGTCGGTTGACCATCAATTTACCAGGTTTGCCACCTTCACTAATGTACACGTTGCAACTGATCATTGGCATCGTTCTACTCCTGGTGGGCTGGAACCTTAGAAATGCTGCTGATTCCCAAAAAGCTAAACGCCCTGCTCAATTAACGATCGCTCAAACCTTCCTATTTGGTAGCGCTGCAACGCTTTGGGATTTCCCAACTGCACTGCCTTACTTAGCGGCGATCGAGCGCATTGTGCGATCGCAGTTTGATCTCTTAACCACAATGAGTATTCTGGCAATCTACAACGCGATCTTTGTCTTCCCGCTCATTGCTCTCTTAGGACTCTATATCGGACTGGGCGAACATAGTCTTAATTTGATCCAGGCGATTAATCGATCAGTGCAGAAATGGGGACACAAAATATTGCGATTCCTACTCATTGGCTTAGGTATCCTCCTGATTGTAGACTGCATTGCTTTTGCTTTAGGTCGTCCATTTTTTTGATCGCTTACACACATATAAGAACAAAAGCAATGATTCAAACTTGGCCGTTCGATCAATCTTACTCGACAGTAGCAGAACCAGTTATTTCTGCCCGGCAGCTTAATCACTACTTTGGCAGCGGCGAACTCCGCAAACAAGCCTTGTTTAACATCAATTTAGATATTTATGCAGGTGAAATCATTATCATGACGGGTCCCTCTGGCTCTGGCAAAACAACGCTGCTAACACTGATGGGTGGATTGCGCTCGGCTCAAGAAGGCAGCCTCAAGATTCTCGGTCAAGAATTGCACGATGCCAGCAAACAACAGTTGGCTCAACTTCGTCGCAACATTGGCTATATTTTTCAGGCACATAATCTATTGACCTTTCTAACGGCTAAACAAAATGTGCGGATGTCACTGGAACTGCATGAGAAAATGTTCGATCGCGACGTTGATGGAATGAGCGTTGCCATGCTAGAAGCAGTAGGGCTACAACAACGGGTAGACTATTATGCTGATAGCCTGTCGGGCGGGCAAAAACAGCGAGTGGCGATCGCCCGTGCCTTGGTGAGTCAACCCAAGATCGTCCTAGCCGACGAACCGACAGCAGCACTTGATAAAAAATCAGGTCGCGATGCTGTAGAAATTATGCAAAAACTTGCTAAAGAGCAGAGCTGCACCATCTTATTAGTCACGCACGACAACCGAATTTTAGACATCGCCGATCGCATTGTCTACATGGAAGATGGTCGCTTGGCGGCTAACCCAGAGGTTGTGTTGCAAAAATGAGAAGGTAGGAAGGCTCAATTTTCGGTTGTGTCGCAAAAACCAGTCAATGGTAAAGTAAGCAGACTCAAACTTTCCTCCTTGCCCTCCGATGTCGAAACTGTCAGAACTGAGTACTCAAATTGAGGGTAGAAGCCCCTGCCTGATAAACTAGCTTCTGCCCTCAACTTCCGTTCAGTCCGCCTTCGATGAACTGTCCTCACTGCAGCTCGACTCACACTACTCGATTGCAACGCACCACTGATTTAGGTTACGCAATGTTTCGCTGCAAGGCGTGCTATCGCACCTGCAATGAACGCACCGGTACCCCTTTCAATTTCATCGAGGTGCCCCCCGATATCGTGTTCCAAGTGCTGCTCTGTCGGTTCCGTTACAAGCTGAGCTTTAGAGACATTGCCGAATTCTTCCTACTGCGCGGGTTGGAGTTCACGCATGAAACAGTACGAGAGGTTCTGTAGAAGCAAATTAGCGAGAAACAGAGGTAGGTTGCAATGTCTCTGTATTAGCTTGATGTTTTTCGGTTTGTCGCTGCGCTCGCTCGCGATCAGCTTGAGTTTCAGGAACTAGCTTTGTGAGCAATCGAGCTACGATTGGCAAAAAACCTATCATTACAACAACACCGATAATATTAAACATCATTTGAGCATTTGCAATCTGCCGTCCCACATCGTCACCCGAAACCAACTGTGCAAGCTGTGCAAGCTGGGATGCAAACAAGATGCCCAACGTAGCGCTGACGAGATTAAACAGCAGGTGAAACAATCCAGTTCGTAGCGCGTAGCTACCTCGTCCAATCGTCGCAACCAGCGTATCGGCACAAGTGCCAATTTCTGCGCCCAACATAATTGCAATCCCAGCGGCCAACCCGATTAAGTTGGAACCAGCAAGGGTGACAACAATCGCTACAGTCGCTGAAGAAGATTGAACAATAACGGTAAAAATTGCCCCCACTAATGCACCAAGCAACGGATTTTCACCTAATCGCTCCATCAGGTTTAGAAACGGCTCATATTCGCGAAACGGTTCCATTGCAGAATCGATCGCTTCCAGTCCATAAAACATCAGCCCAAAGCCTAGCAAAACAATGCCGATCGCTTTCCAGCGTTCAGTCCTGCCTAAGAAAAACACCAGCAGTCCTGCAAACATCAAAATAGGAACGTATAGCTCAATATTGAGCGAAATGATTTGTGCGCCGACAGCAGTACCGATGTTTGAGCCCAAGACAACACCTAGAGACTGCACAAAGGTAAGAATTCCCGCACTCACCATTGCAATTACAAGAATAATTGTGACTGATGAAGACTCTAGAAAAGTTGTTGCTACAATTCCAGTTGTGACCCCAGCAAAGCGGTTTGTTGTAAACTTGCTCAGTAGGTTTTTCATCCTTGCTTCGCCCACATCCTCCAGCCCTTCCGCTAATCGAGTAACTCCATAGATAAATAGCACTAAGCCAGCGATCGCTCCCATTGCAATTCTAAAGAAATCAACTGATTTTTCCTCTTCCTCTCCCTCCTCGGTCAGCGGAGGCTCAGAGGGTGCAGAAGCGATTAAATCCGCAGAGATAAAATCGCTTGGGAGAGATTGAACACTAGCGTGAACTAGAGTTGATGCGTTGAAAAACGGGAGCTGACGCATAAATGCAGGCGGACTAACAAACAGCGTAACCGTAAATAGCGTGACGCTTAAATAGGCAAGCAGCTTAGAATTCAACCGCCTTAAAATAAACATTATTAGTCCTCGTAAAAAGTTTTGCCGCTTCAGACTGTGGAACTAAAAATGAGCAATATCCAGTTGTGTTTACTACGAACAAAGATAGTTTTAATATTTTGATTCGCATCTCTTCTGAAAGACGTATTTGTTTCAAGTAAAAGCATTTTTTTGAGAAGATTTCTTTTACTCCCAAACCTTAATGTCTTCTAAATCTATACTTAATCCTTGGTTATTTATATCCTGCTTGACTAACAAAATTATGGAGTTGGGGGATTGCTGGTTCTGTTGCAAAAAATGATAGAGTTTGAGCCTATTGAGAGAAAATTGACGTTCCGTGGTTGATCCTAAAGCTCCGTTCAAATGGCGACAATACCAGTCCAATATCATCCTGCTGAATGTGCGCTGGTATTGTCGCTATTCCTTAAGCTACCGGGATTTAGAGGAGATGATGGCGGAGCGCGGCGTGACAGTAGATCACACGACAATTTATCGGTGGGTGCAGGATTATGCACCCGAACTCGACAAACGCATTCGTCCCTTTCTCAATCCCGCGAATGATTCCTGGCG
The DNA here is from genome assembly GCF_014695745.1 of Leptolyngbya sp. FACHB-671. Classification (NCBI taxonomy): domain Bacteria; kingdom Bacillati; phylum Cyanobacteriota; class Cyanophyceae; order Leptolyngbyales; family Leptolyngbyaceae; genus Leptolyngbya; species Leptolyngbya sp. FACHB-671. Next base: position 13,847 of record NZ_JACJOV010000130.1, read on the forward strand.
GATGGATGAAACGTACATCAAAATCAAAGGAGAGTGGAAATACTTGTAGCGAGCAGTGGATGCGGAGGGCAATCCCTTGGATTTTATGCCCAGTGCGAAGCGAGACGGGAAAGCAGCGGCACGATTTTTCCGTAAAGTGTTGAAAGCCAAGCACACTCAAACTCCACGGGTGATCACCGTCGATAAGAATGCTGCCTATCCCGTTGCGATGGATGAATTGAAGCAAGATAAAACGTTAAAAGCCGAGACCGAATTGCGGCAAAGCAAATATTTGAACAACATGATTGAGCAAGACCACCGCAACGTGAAGCGGATTGTAAAACCAATGATGGGATTTCAGTCGTTCAACACAGCGAGAAGAACATTGAGAGGAATCGAAGCAATGGCGATGATTCACAAAGGACAAGCGAAGGAGGTTAACCAAGGGGACAGCGTATCTCAAGTAGAGTTTATCAATGAAATTTTCGGAGTGATTGCTTAAACAACACGAACGAGACCAACTCGTTTGTCACTTTAAAGTCTTTGCAACGGAACCATAATTCTTGCGACAGAACCACCGGAACGGGAGGTAATAGTTGTCAACAGAACCACCGGAACGGGAGGTAATAGTTGTCATTACTACTGGAGCGCTGTCAGCCACAAATGGTGCAGGCTTATTCACCCGTTGGGGTGTGTCTCTCACAATCCGCTCATCCTACAACTAATTTAGGACTGTTATATGAGCACTCTGTAGTTTTGTACAATTACAAACTCAGTTTTACTCAGTTAAGTCAGCAGAAAACTCCAATAACTTAGCACAGCCATTATCGGTACTGTTTGATTAACATACAAATATCTGCAAGTAAGTAGGGCAATTAAATTGAAGATGACGTAGGTTGGATTAAAGCAGGGAACCAACGGTTGCAAGGGTCGCGCTGTCGTTAGCCCATTCTACAGTCAACTTTTTAAACATTCTTTAAAGCAGACCTGAGGCTTTATGTTATCCATTTGCTCATTCCGCTGATTTATTGCTCATCTACAGGTACAAAGCTTAATCCATACAGCCTCAAAAAACATTGATATGAGCATTTACCGAGTTAAGGAAAGGAAATGATTGACCCCACTAGACTCATAACCTATCTAACTGCAGTCATCGCTTTAATCTCCACTCCCGGTCCCGGACAAACCCTTGTGGTGACGCAGAGCATTGCTGGCGGTCATAAAGCAGGCATTTTGACCAGCCTTGGACTGAGTGCTGGCACATTAGTACACACTTCAGCAGCGACTCTTGGCTTGTCAACCATCGTCGCAGAATCTGCGATCGCCTTTACGGTAATTAAGTACTTTGGCGCAATCTATTTAGTCTATCTTGGTGTCAAAGCAATCCTTGTTCAAGAAGATCGTTTATCAGAGTCGAGAGTAACCCTGGCAACGCTGACTGAAAATAGACGCATCTTTACAACGGCTCTAGTGATAAGTGTTTTAAACCCTAAAGAGATACTATTTTTTCTGGCGTTTCTACCTCAGTTCATTGATCCAAGCAAGGGGTCTGTCGCACTTCAGTTTCTTCTACTGGGTTTCATTCTTGCGGTAGTAGGAGTGATATTGGAGTTTCTGTTGATCTTAGCCACCTGTACATTTATGCGGAGACTGATACAAAATACTCAGTTTGCTGCATGGAGGCAACGCATTACTGGAATAGTCTTCGTTGGGCTTGGTATTCATCTTGCCTTGGCAAGTCAGAAGTAGAAGCTACGCTAAATCGGGTTGTGTCGCAAACATGAGAAGGTAGGAAGGCTCAATTTTCTCTGACCTTACCCTAAATGGGTATTGTCAACTTAAGTCTGAGCAAGAGATAAAATATAAAATCTGCCTTGCCTGTCTATTCTGCTGTACAGTGCCAAATTAAATGACATCGAGACAAATTTGTGTCGTCGAGCAACATCTCCCCTGTTGCAGGATTACAGGGAGAAGTTGCTCAGTGGACTAGCATCTGTCCATCAGCATTGCCAATCTGACTTGAGTCCAAAAAGCAGACCAGCTTTAGCTTTACTTTTTCAACGACACTAATGTGTCTCCACGTCAAATAAAAAGTCACTGTACACTTAGTAAGCAGAACAAATGGGCGATCGCTTCATCGGAGATCTCGAAAGGCGTTCCTAAAAAAGGCTCTCATGAAACCTGGCTCTGAGGACTGACAGATAAAGTTTTAACTATTGTTGTACGTTTTTACAAAACATGGCGCAGCTTTCAAATTCGTGGCGTATATCCCATGTTTTACGAACATGCCTCATTCTGGGCAGTTGTATAAAGCTTTTGCGCCATGAATTTGATAGTGAGACTTGATATGTACTAAGGGAACAAAAATAATAAAATCCTTGTCTTGCACGGGTTATACGCTTGTGATGCCGCGCACGAATTTGAAAGATACGCCATTCTCTGTAAAAGCGTACACCCTAATACCCTTAGCGTTATGTGCTGTGTTTCTGTTAACCCAGTCGCACCAAAGATATTCATCTCTTCGTAGAGGCGACCGCGCGTTCAAATTCAGCACCTTCGCTCATACTCGATCGCACCCAACTGTTTCAGCACTGCTTTCTGTCCGCTGCTTAAACCTGTCACTCCCTGGATGTTCATGCCTTCATAGATTCGATCGCTCTTCAAAACTCGCAGGCACTCACCCGTTTCTACATCCCAAAGTTGAATCGTTTCATCGAAACTGCCACTGGCAAGCAGCAATCGTCCCGTGGTATCACACCCAAACGCAACCGAAAAGATGATACCTGTATGACCTTGTAAGACGTTTAAGCATTTTCCAGAATCCAAATCCCACAGGCGAATCGTATTGTCAGCGCTACCACTGGCGAGGAGTTGTGAGCTATTAGATGAAGGGGGGCGGAGGGCGAGCGATCGCACCATTGCAGTATGCCCTTTCAAGCTTTGCAGACATTGTCCTGTGGCAATGTCCCACTGCTTAATGCTGTCATCACTGCCGATGCCAATCAAGGTTTGTCCATCAGCACAAAACTCTACTTCAAACCCCAGTAGATCGTGCTGATCGAAAACCTGTATACAGGTGCCCGTTTCGACCTGCCACAGTCGCACGATTCCATTCTTAGCGATACTGGCGAGCCAGCGTCCGTCGGGGCTAAAGGTAACATGCCACACCGGAAAGTCATGTCCAACCAGCGTGTGCAGATGAGTTCCGGTATATAGATCCCAGAGTTTAACCGTAGCATCATTACTGGTACTTGCCAGAACCTGTCCATCGGAACTGAGCGCTGTACCAAATATACAATTGGTGTGACAATGCAGCGTCTTGATGCACTGTTGGGTTTGGACATCCCAAACCTTAATCGTGCCGTCGGAACTGCCGCTGATAAAGGTTTTGCCATCGCTGCTAAAGGTCACATCCCAAACCCAGTGGGTATGCTCGTTAAAGGTTTTGAGGCAGGTACCCTTTAGAGGGTTCCAGAGCCTAACCAGTAAATCTGTGGCGCTGCCGCTGACAATGTGTTGACCGTCGGGACTAAATGCAACAGACAAGACGCGACTAAGGTGTCCCTGCCAGGTTTTCAAAGCCTGTCCAGTGGTGACATCCCACACTTTCTGCACACTATCGGCACTACCACTCAACAGGGTTTTGCCATCAGGGCTGAAGGCAATCGCAGTCACGCAGGCTCGATGTCCCAGCAATGTGCGGAGCGGCTGCTCGGTTTGCAGATCCCACAGGCGAATCGTCTGATCCTGTCCAGCAGTCGCCAGGAGCAAACCATCCGGACTAAAGGACACTGACCAAACGAGGTCTGTATGTCCCTCGAAGCAGATGGATTCTCCGGTTGCCAAATGCCATAGTCTCACGGTTTTATCCCAACTGGCACTAGCAACCCACTGACCATTTGGGCTAAAGGAGACTGACAACACCGTGTGGTGATGTCCTTCAAATTGACGCATTTCACTGAAAGTTGAAAGATCCCAGAGCCGTACGGCACAATCGTCACTCCCACTCACCAACCGTTTGCCATCGGGGCTGAAGGCAACCGAGTGAACAATGTCAGAATGCCCTTCTAGGAATGTCAAGCAAGTTCCCGTCTCGACATCCCACAGTTCCAAAAATCCCTCTTCTTCACCGATCGCCAGCCATTTGCCATCAGGGCTAAACTGCACTGCCCAGCTCATCTTCACAATTTGAAACGGCTCACGCAACAGCTTTCCTGTTTGCACATCCCAGAGTTTGATCAAAGAATCGTGAGGACTGCCGCTGGCGATCGTTTGACCATCAGGACTAAACGATACCTCCCAAGCAAACTCGTTGTGTGCCTGCCAACTTAGCTTCGGTTGCCCAGAAGCCGCATCCCAGAGGTGAATTCTACCGTCTGAATCGCAGCTTGCCATCAAACGACCATCGGGACTAAAGGCAACATTGACTAAACTGCTGAGGGTTTGAGCAAAGGCAGACCCGGTGAAATTACACTCGGTGAAATTAACCTGATGCAGTGGGGTTTCCGGGAGATACGCCTGCCAGATGGGTAGATGAGAAAAATCCCATCCACTCAGATCAATTTGGAGGTAATTGAGCAAACTCAGCAGGTTGGTTGCTGCATATCCTGGATAAACTTCAGAAGTGTTTTTTAGTTGTTGCAACTGCTGCTGGAGGTGTTGGCTAAGGGCAGCGGTGGAACCAAATGCGCTGCTTAACTGAGTCGCGATCGGTTCCAGAATTAGCCGAATTTGGCTCTCGCGAATATAGTCGCTGGCGCTGGCTTTGGTGAGAGCATAGTGCCTCAGCAGGTTAAAAGGCTGTGTACCCTTGAGTTCGGCAACAGCAGTTTCAATGATATGTTCTGTGACATATTCCATCACCGCTGGCTGTTGAGTAAAACTAGAGGGAATGCGTTCAGATTTACTGTTCTGCCTTGCATCACCATTTTGCAAACTTTCCTGTTCA
>NZ_JACJOV010000131.1:0-3487 GCF_014695745.1 Leptolyngbya sp. FACHB-671
ATCCAGCACCGCCCAACGCTTGCGGCACACCCAGCGATACAAATCCATGTGCTTTTAAGTCAGCATAATTTTCAAAGACAAAGCGATCGCTCTCATCAACCTGTTGCGATCGTGCTGCAAACTGTTTTCCTAACTGTTCAACGAGTTCTAGCCAATGGGTTTTAGAAGGTGAATCTTGAATAGTTAGATCGATCGTATGTGCTGTCATTTTTATCTCCTTGATTTTTTCAACACAGTAAAACCATCCCTACAAATTACTCACGCAATTGGTGAGTAATCAGAGCGCGTTTGATCAAACGTTTGACCATCTAAATTTAATGAAGGACAGTAGGTAACCAGTGGGGAAGCATGTCCCCCACCAGGCTATTTGTAAGTGATTAGCCTACTACAAAGAAGTCTTTGTTCGTCATTGCTAAGCCAGTCGATACTCTGGCAATCTGAACCTGAGCCACTCCCCCGATGCCGTCTGCGTCGAAGAATACCGCTCCAGTACCTTTGTTATAGATAAAGCGATCGCTACTGTCTTGAGCACTCGACCCAAGCCGAAATTGATCAGCCGTGATGACTCCTGCTGCCAATCCAGCTCCAAAGCCAGCTCGATCAATATAGAAACTGTCATCCACCACTCTAAAGTCCTTGATCGTGTCAATTCCCTGGCGTGGAGCACTGATGAGAAAGCTATCTTGCCCTGAGCCACCCGTTAGAGTGTCATTTCCGCCAAGACCCGCTAAATAGTCATTTCCGCCACCACCAGAGATGGAGTTGTTAGCAGCGTTACCGTAGATAATATTAGCCAAGTTGTTACCCGTACCGTTAATCGCAGCAGTGCCATCCAGAGCTAAAGCCTCAACCTCTGCTGATAAGGTAAAGCTAACGGTGGAGCGCACAGCATCAGATCCCCCCGAAGCAACCTCAAAAACGGTGGTAGTTGCATTCTCGACATAGTAAACGTCGTTGCCGCTTCCCCCAAGTAATTGGTTGCTGCCTGATTCCCCAATCAGGTGATCGTCACCGTTGTCACCCCGAAGAACGTCATTGCCACCGCCACCTCGGAGCACGTCATTGCCATCACCACCCGAGAGGAGGTTGTCAGCAGCATTTCCGTAGAGTTCATTATCCCAAGCATTACCCGTGCCGTTGGCGGCATTGCCCTCCAAAACTAACTTTTCGACATAGTCTGTCAACGTATAGCTGATGCTAGCGCGTACAACATCAACCCCCTCATTAAGCTCCTCACCAACGTAGTCATTTTGATGATTGACATAGTAAAGGTCGTCGCCAGCGCCACCTTGCATAAACTTGGCACTGCCGTCACCCAATATCGTGTCGTTACCATTGCCACCATAGATAGTCTGATTGCTACCAGAGCCAGCATCAATCCAATCGTTGCCATCACCACCAGAGATCAGATCTTGACCATCGCCACCATAAATGATGTCATCTCCTCCTAGTCCAAAAATGATATCGTTTCCTCCTAGTCCGTAAATGGTATCGTTCTCAGGCTCACCACTGAGGTCGCCGTAGAGCTGCTGATTTGAATTATCATCGCCATAAATAGGTTCAGTCATTTTGATTTCTCTTGAAATAGTTGTGGTTTGAGTTGTAAAACAATCGAAAAGACATCAAGTGAAGCGATCGCAAAGACAAACGACTTTGTACATCTTGCGAACGCAAAACACTTAATGGAATACAAACAACGCAACAGTAGAAGTTATATTCATCAACAAATAAAGAAGTTGTTGAATGCGTTGTTGCTCTCGATATTTAGACCTTAATTCTTTGCCGATTCAAATCCCTTCACCCAACCGTATGAGGGATATGAAGGGTATGAGTATTCATCTATGTATTCCCTGCTGATAAAGCAGTTCGATATCAAAGTGTTCGTAAATCGTCAATAGATAGAAGTTCATACGTTGTGCAACAAAAATGTTATAGAAAGATTACGCAAGGTAAAGCAACTCGGTAAAATTTGGTACATTGTTTAGTTGAACCAGTGTATGACTAGATGCGTCGATTGATGGACGTGGAGAAGGGACTTGAAGTCGCAAATGCGCTCGTCGTGGCAAAAACTAGGCGACGGCTCAGTCCTGTTGAAGTTGCAATCTTAAGTGGCTCCTGGCAAGGGCAAACCTACGAAGAAATCGCCAACCGGAAGAATTACGCTGCCAGTTACTTAAAACGATATGCGGGTCCGAAACTCTGGCAATTACTTTCTGATGCGTTAGGTGAGACGGTAAGCAAGACCAACTTCCGTGCTTCGTTGGAGCATCATTACCAGCAAGAAAGTGAAGAAATTCAAGCAGGAGCCAGCGAGCCGAAAAATAAGGCATCTGGAAAACGCAATAGTGAGTACACTGGCACTGCTTCTCCCTGTATTGATTGGGGCGAAGCCATGGATGTTTCTACCTTCTATGGTCGTCAACCGGAACTGGAGCTTTTGCATCAATGGATTAGGGGCGAATTCTCTTCTGAAAAGCAAAATCCTTCTGGAATACCACAGGCTTCACGCTGCCGTTTGATTTGTTTATTAGGCATGGGAGGCATTGGCAAAACCTCTCTGTCGATTAAACTGGCTCAGCAAATTGCTAGCAGTCGCTCCGAGGAAGGTGATGGATTATCTACAAAACCCGATTCCCTTTTTGAATTCGTCATCTGGCGATCGCTGCGAGATGCTCCACCCTTGGACAATCTCCTCGAAGACCTGATTCCACTCCTCTCTCGCCAGCAAGACATTACCTTGCCGAAAGGCACTTCAGCCCAAATCACCCGACTGATCCAATACTTGAAACAGGATCGCTGCCTGCTAGTGTTGGACAATATGGAGTCCATTCTCCAGAGTGGACAGGTTGTGGGCAGTTATCGCTCCGGCTATGAAGCGTATGGAGAACTGTTTCAGCGTGTGGGTGCAACAGAACACCAAAGTTGTTTGCTGTTGACCAGTCGAGAAAAGCCCTCAGAAGTCGCAGCGCTGGAGGGCAATGCGCTGCCGGTGCGATCGCTGCAACTGACCGGACTCACCCCAACAGACAGTAACAGCATTCTAGAAGCCAAAGGGTTAACGGGAGATGCTGCCGATCGCGACAACCTGATCGAACATTACCGGGGTAATCCTCTGGCGTTGAAGATTGTCGCCACATCGATTCGTGACCTGTTTGATGGCGATATTGCAGAATTTTTAGAGCAGGGGACGATCGTTTTTAATGGGCTGCGTCGTTTGCTGGATGAGCAAATCGAACGTCTATCAGCGTTGGAACAGCAAGTGATGAATTGGTTAGCGATTAACCGAGAAGGGACGACGATTGGTCAGCTTCATGCCGACATTATTCCTACGGTGTCTAAGGCGCGGTTGCTGGAGGTATTGGAAAAGTTAGGGCGGCGATGTCTGATAGAAACGGCTGCACAAGCGCAAATTGAACGGAAGATTCTACAAAACGGTGATGCAAGGCAGAACGGTGAAGCTAAACGCATTCCCTCCAGTTTTACCCAA
>NZ_JACJOV010000132.1:0-38363 GCF_014695745.1 Leptolyngbya sp. FACHB-671
CGAAAAACAACTGGGTTCAGGGTTTGGATTTGCTGGTAGAGCATGAGTCATTCATTTCAGTAGGGCTAATCTACTTTCAGCTCTTCTCTTGATTCATGCAAGAGGTCTATTGAACACAGTTCCGGCAATGGTGGAATTGCGGTTTCTCAAATTGTTTTTTGCAGTAGCGCTAAGAACCAAATGGTATTGGCTGTTACTGTTGATGATTCAAAATTAGGACGGTTAGAGTTGGGAGGCGTCCACCCGCAACAGCCGCCTATCTATGAATACTCAAATTCGGAATGCTGCTCAACGCCTCTCCAACCAGTTGAGTCCTTTGTTGAAGCAGGGCGATCGCTCTCCGCTATCCTCCCTGCAACTTAGCCCTCGCAGTCAATCTAGTTCTAGCCTCTCTACCGCTAATACCAATCAAGTATTTAATCGCCGTTGGATCGAGCAACTCAGATTGGACAGAAATAGTTTGGCAACGGACATAGTGACAGACAGAGCAGGTAACGTTTACGTCTCAGGAAATACTGTCGGTCTTACTGGTCTTGAAGAATCAGATATTTTTGTCGCTAAGTACAGCGCCAACGGCAAGCAGCTCTGGTTCAAGCAATTTGGCAGCGATCAGCTCGATGGTTCTAATGACATTGCTGTGGATCAGAAAGGCAATGTCTATGTCACAGGATATTGGGATGGTGCAGAACTCTTCTCTAGAGGCAGCCGAGATGCTTTTGTCGTGAAATACGACACGCAAGGAGAACAGCTATGGTTCAGACGCTTTGGGGCACAGGCTACTACACCCGAATTTCCAGTTTCTAGTCGTGATGAAGCCTATGGGGTAGCGACTGATCGCTAGGGAAATGTTTATCTTACTGGCCTTACGGATGGCAATCTTGCCGGAACTAACGCAGGCGGTAATGATGCCTGGGTAGCAAAATACAAAAGTAACGGTAGGCGAGTCTGGATTAAACAATTTGGCACTGCTGACAATGATGAATCTTTTGGCATAGCGTCTGATCTAAGAGGGAATGTCTATCTCACCGGAGGCACAGAAGGTAGCCTCGCTCGCCCTAACGTTGGACAGGCAGATGCTTGGATTATAAAATTCAACACAAATGGTCGGATGCGTTGGCGAAAGCAATTAGGCAGTACGGGCAACGAAAAAGCCTTTGGTGTTGCCATCGACCGGCGAGGCAATGCATACATCGCAGGCTATACAAGTAGCAACTTAGCCGCAGCGAATGCAGGACAGGAAGACGGCTGGATTGCAAGATATAGCGTTAACGGTAAGCTGTTGTGGCGCAGGCAGTTTGGCAGTGCCGGAATAGATTTTGCTGAAGGAATTGCCGTTGATCAAAGTGGCAATGCTTTCGTTTCAGGGTACACAGATGGAGATTTATTTAGCAACAATGCTGGCAGATCGGGAACTTACGATGCCTGGATTGTCAGATACACAGCAAGTGGACAGCAAACCTGGTCTGAGCAACTAGGAAGCAACCAGTTTGACGCATCTTTAGATGTGACAGTAGATCGACGGGGCAATGTTTATACAGCAGGGTACACAAATGGCGATTTGGTAGGAACAGGTTCGCAAGACTTAAGTGCTTGGTTCGCGAGGTATTCGCCCGCTTGAAGTTGATTTCCTAACGCCTCAAAGTATGTCGATCTACCTCAAAGCTTTTACGGGTGCTAGAGGCAGTGAAAAGCGAAAAGTGCTGCCTTTATTTAGTTCGCTTTCAACTTCGATGGTGCCACCCTGAAGCTCAACCAGGCGACGGGAGATAGCTAGACCGATACCCGTGCCTCCTGAGTGGCGATCGCGCGATCGGTCTGCCCGCCAAAATCGCTCAAACACATGCGGCAAATCCTCAGGAGCAATGCCCAAACCTGTGTCCACGATGGCAATCCAGAGCTTATTTGTGCCCTGGTAGACCTGAATTTGAATTGCACCTGATGGCGTATAGCGCAAAGCATTACTGAGCAAATTGACTAAAACCTGCTCGACGCGTCCTGGATCTGCTAGCACCAGAGGCGTATCGGGCGGGTAGTACAACTGAATTTTGGGGCTATTTTCTTCCAAAAGCTGGTCGGAAAACTTCTGCACCAGAGAAGTCAGCATCGGCTTTAAATCGACGGGCTGCACATCAATGGGCAAGTAACCTGCCTCCATCTTGGAGAGCTCTTGCAGATCGTTGACTAGCCGCCGCATTCGGCTGGTTTCCCGGGCCAGCAGGTGATAAACATCTTCGGTTGGGTCAATTGTGCCGTCCGCCAACCCTTCCAGGTAGCCTTCCAGGACGGTCAGCGGCGTTCGCAGTTCGTGGGTCAGGTCGCTAACCAATTCTCGTCGTCGCTGCTCCACGCCTTCTAGCTCAGCCGCCATCCGGTTAAAGCTGGAGGCTAGTTGGTTTAGCTCTGGAATTTCGTAAGCGGGAACCCGTTCTTCTAAATTTCCGGTAGAAAACTTCTTGGTAATTTCCTCCATTTGAATCAACGGTTGCACAATTCGCTTAGATACCAAATAGCTCAAGCCACCCGCCGCAGTCGCTCCCAACACGACGGACCAGACTGCGCCACGGCTCCAAGCTGACTCAAACCCTTGAATCAGTTGAGTTCGCACCTGCCGAACGCTATAGCCTTCTCCTTCGATGCGCTCCAGGTAGACCACAAAGAACCGGGGTGAGGAGAACTTGCCGATGGTAGTCAGCGTCAACAGTCCCACAATCATCACAATGACGTGGGACAGAAATAGGCGCGATCGCAGTCCAAGCTTTGCCATTGGTGGGGGCGGGGGTGGAGGGCATGGATGCAGGTGAAGAATGTAGGAACGGGGTTGGAGCAGTGACCAGCTACCAGCTTAGCCTGCTGGTGTGTCTTCAAATTTGTAGCCTACTCCGATGACCGTTTTGACGAACGTAGGATTAGCAGGATCAGGTTCAATTTTTTTGCGCAGGCGGGCAACATGAGTATCCACAACCCGCTCGTCCCCAAAAAAGTCGCTGCCCCACAGCTTTTCGATCAGCTGAGTCCGGTTCCAAACACGACCAGGGTAGCTCATGAACGTAGTTAGCAACTCAAACTCCAGCGCAGTCAGGTCGAGTGGTTCTAGTTCCTGATTGTCAAGTTGACGATGCGCGAGCCGCTGATCCATATCAATGGAAAAGTGCTGGGTGTGGTAAGTTTGGCTCTGTCCACCCTGGCGCAAGGTGCGCCGCAACAGCGCCCGCACACGGGCAACCAGTTCTCTAGGGCTAAAGGGCTTCACCATGTAGTCATCTGCCCCAGTAGAAAGACCAATGATGCGGTCAAGTTCTTCGCCCTTGGCAGTCAGCATCAGAATATAGGGGTCTTTGCTCCCTGGCTTTTGACGAATCCGGGCGCACACTTCTAAGCCATCCAGCCCAGGAATCATCAGGTCGAGGATGATCAGGTCGGGTTTTTGCTCCTGAAAAATCTCGATCGCCGTGATGCCATCTCGACAGGTGCGGCAGGAAAATCCTTCCTTCTCTAAATAAAGTTGGATGAGCTGAGCGATCTCAGCTTCGTCTTCAACAATGAGAATATCCATGCTAGATAGCGTAATTTTCTAGAAAAATTGCTCAACCGTAGGACAGATTAAACCAGATTGTGTAAATTGGTCTGGAGTGTGGCTATGAGTCCTGATTATCCACTGGTACAGACTACTGGCATAGACTATTGAACTCAAACAAAATCCAACACTTGGGTGTGGCATGAAAACAGCAATACGCCGGGATGAGATGGAAGTTTTGGGACATCGACTGCAAGCAGAAGTGCAAATGCAGTTTCCCCTAAGGATTCCGCTTCAGGTGAAATGCGCGATCAAGCAGCAAACGCTGATTATTTTGGCTCAACACGCTTATGAGGTTTCGCCCAATCCCTGGAGAACGTTTGAGGTTTTTGAGCAGACTGTCCGGCAAGCTTATCCTGATCTTATTCGATCGGCGATCGCCTCTCCTGGGACTCTAGCAGTCCGATTTTATCTCCGCATTGCGGGGGAACACGAACCCTATGCGGCAGATGGATTTGAGCTAGATCCATTCCCAGCGGATAGAGCGCTGGATGGTGTGCAGCAAGCAGGAATTGCTGGCAGTCCTCAACATCAGAATGCTGTCATACTGAGCTTACCTGCTGTTCCAGCAACTAGCGTGCAAGCAACTGACGCAAAAGCAGTTAGCAGCAAAGCAGTTAGCACTCAAGCAGACGATTTAGATTTGTCCGATGGGAGCACTGCGGCAGCAGAGGAAGAATTGGCGGTTGATGAGATTGCAGCAATTGATGCAATTGCTGCAACCCAAGAGAATGAGGTTCCAGGTGAAGCAACTGAAGCTGTCAATTTAGCTGCCAATTTAGAAGCTGACTCCCTGAAGGCTGACCCTGTAGAAGCTGACTCTCCAAAGGCAGAGCCTTTAGAAGCTAATCATCTAGAGACAAGCAGCCATTTAGAAACGAGCAGTTCAGATGCTACCGAGCTTGCGGTGCTGCATGAGGCTGAGTCAAACTCCGAATCTGATTCTGAGCTAAGTACTGATGTAGCTTTACCTACGGCTCATTCCAGGTCAACTTTCCTTTCTCGCTTGCCCGTATCAATGGTGGGATTGGGAGCTGCGGCAGGACTATTTGCCTTGGCTGGCAGCTTGTACATGCTGACTCGTCCTTGTGTCATTGGCGCGTGTGTGCCACTGCAAACGGCTCAACGGCTCAGTCAGGAAGCAGCTCAATTGGCGCAGGCTAACTCGTCAGCAATGGATGTGAGTGAGGCTTATCAAAAGCTGGCAGAAGGGAGCTATCTACTAGGCACAATTCCGCAATGGTCAGGGGAATATGCCGAAGCACAAGCTTTGCTACAAGTTTATGGAAGGCAATCTGAGGCATTGGGGCAGGTCGTCACAGCGCTGCAAACTGCGAATGAAGCGGCCCATGCGAGTCAAAATCCACCTCATCCGTTAAGCAGGTGGGAGGAAATTCGGGGAATGTGGGAAGGGGCGATCGCCCCCCTCGAGCAGGTTTCGCCAAACCATCCCATTTACCCATTAGCCCAGCAAAAGCTGACAGAATATCAGGCTAGCCTGAGCATGATTAATCAGCGGATTGTGATCGAACAGCAAGCACAAGACAAAATCAAGCTTGCTAGAGATACCGCTCGTCTGGCTGAAGCGCGGGAAGGTGTAGCTGACTCCCCTGAAAGCTGGCAGTTAGCTCATGTCACCTGGCAGGTCGTCGTCAACCTATTGCAGCAGATTCCCAGTGGCACGATGGCTCACGCCGAAGCTGAACAGCTTTTAGCAATCTATCAACCCAGACTGGACGAGGCAGGCGATCGCCGACTGCAAGAAGAAATCTCAGCCAAAGCCTACAACCAGGCGCTATCTATGGCAGAAGCAGCCCGTCAGCTAGAACAGCAAAACCAGTGGTCACAGGCAGTCAGCCAATGGCGCAGCGCCCTTGCCAACGCTGAACAGATCCCAACGGGAACGAGCTATCACGGTCAGGTACAGCCTTTGGTCAACTCATACACAACTTCCCTATCGCAGGCGCAGGAAACGCTCAGGTCTGCTGTCGCCCGGGGAAATGCTCAAGCTCAACTAGAGCAAACCTGCGCTGGAGCAGTCCGAGTTTGCACCTTTACGCTGACGGGCAAAGAAATTCAGGTAAACATTACACCCGACTACGATCAGGCCATCGAACAGGCGATCGCCAACGGACAAGCGGCAGGCAACCCCAACGTTCAGGCAGAAGCAGCAGCCCATAGCAATGCACTACTGCGAGCGTTGGCAGATATTAGCGAGAGTACACAAGTGCCACTCGAACTTTACAATGCTGACGGTTCCCTATTTGGCACTTATGTCCCTGAGCTGTCGGGCTACGTGCCACGTCAGGCATCCTAGAAAACTAAGAGAACCAAGCCTATCGCAGCCTGAGAGGCATCAAATCAATCTCATGAATTTTAGGATGCAGCTCATCACCGTCTAGCTCAACCGTGTAAGCAACCCCCCAAAGGGAAGTCATCTTCGGTTCGCTGACAATGGTTCCTGTTCTGCCGTTGAGATGATAAGGCGGCATAAGTCGGTTGACTTGAATTCTGACGCGATCGCCCGGTTTGAATTTTGCTGTTTGCATGATGCACCTCCACCTCGAAAGGATGAAGGATGAAGAGTAGGAAATAGATGGCAGGTGGCAAGTAGGGGGAAACCGGTTTACCCCCCCCATCTACCACCGTCTGTTTGACAAGCAATGAGATTGGCAAACAATAAGAATCTGGATTCTGCGGAACTGTATAGAAGACTACTAGTTAGATCCTAGCTAGCTTCCTGGTGAAGTGAGGATATTGTGTGACAATTATTACAGTGGCAGAGATACTACTACGTCTTTACCCGGCTTTGCCCCAGAGCAAATCAGCAGTTGATAGGGCAGCAAAAACCAAAAATAACAGCCCTCCTAAACTCGTAATCGTTCGTTCTGAGATGCGATTGGCAATAAATTTGCCGCCCAGGACGGCGATCGCCGCGCAAATGGCGTGCCCCAATATCGCCCCAAGTGCTACCCCAACGGGAGGTTTAGCCGCCGCTAATGCAATCGTCGCAATCTGAGTGCGATCGCCCCATTCTGCTAAAAAAGTTAGCGTAAATGCCTCTAGCACAATAGCCAGGTCAGTATAGTGTTTGGGCAATTTAGACTCCGCCTGGTTTACCACTTCCACCGCTTCCTGCTGTTCAGCCAAGCTACACGCTGTGGTCATCTGGCTCGCGTCGTACAGTAGCTTTAAGCCAAACCCGATGAATAAAAGAATTTCAGCATACCTGACATAAATCGCAGGCAAAAAGGAAACTGCTTGTCCAACCAGCACTGATAAAACCGTCATGACGGCTAGAGCGGTGATAGCTCCCACAAAGACAAATCGCCGCGAATGGCGCATTGCCAAAATTACAGCGATAAAGAAAGTCTTATCGCCCAACTCCTGAACTGTAATCAGTAAAAGACCGGCTGTAAAAGCAGCTAACATGCTCCTGTATTCCCTCAGATAGGTGTAGCAGTCTGAAGGAACCTGATGGGCATAATGCTTCACCAAGTTCACCTCAGATGTGAACTCAGTGAAGGTCTCGCTTGCGAAAAGCTGTAAATCGCTAAATCGTCATCTGAACCAGGCTCATCGCCAGCATGTTGACTCAGATGGGCTGGCAACTCGTACCAGCAGCTACTCCCCTTCAAGTAGCATCATTATACACGGCTTGATTGAATGTTCAAGTGTAAGCCTGGAGCCAACTCCATGATAGGTTGATAAAGATTAACTAAAGTTTCAGTAGCGAAGTTAGGGGATAGGAGTAAGGCATGGGCGCGAGCCATCGTGGGGTAACAGTTTGGTTTACTGGGTTAAGCGGTGCAGGCAAGACAACGATTCGGATGGCAGTCGAGAAAGAACTGCGATCGCAAGGTTGTAAAGTCGAGGTGCTAGACGGCGACATCGTCCGGCAAAATCTGACCAAAGGCTTAGGCTTTAGCAAAGCTGATCGGGACGAAAACATCCGTCGCATCGGCTTTGTCTCTCACTTGCTGACTCGAAATGGTGTTATTGTCCTCGTTTCCGCCATCTCGCCCTACCGCGATATCAGAGACGAAGTGAGACATAAAATTGGCAATTTCATTGAGGTCTACGTCAATGCGCCACTAGAGGTTTGCGAGCAGAGGGATGTAAAAGGACTCTACGAAAAGGCCCGTGCTGGTCAGATCAAACATTTCACCGGAATCGACGATCCCTACGAACCGCCGCTCAATGCCGAGGTGGAGTGCCAAACTCATCTACATACCCTGGAAGAATGCGTCGCCCAGGTTCTGGCTAAGCTACAAGAAGCTGACTACATTACAGAGCTTCAGACATCTAATGTTTGAGCTGCAAAGGGTTTGCTTGCTCGCCAGAGGATACAGCATCTAGAGAGTTCGAGTGATTTCGAGAGCCAGTGCCTTGCAATCCAGCCTCTAGATCTGTGGCTTGTAGACACCATAAGAGCTGCGATAAAGCGCAGGAGAGCTAAGCTCTCCTGCGCTTTATCATGACCGGATAGTATTTCCAGAGAATGTCTTTACAAAAACTATTTGCATTAAAACAAAAACTATGCAAACATAATAAGTAACAGATAGTTCTAGCCCAAACAATAACAACTAGAAGCTTCTCTGAGCCGTTCAAATCTCGAAAATCTACTTGCTGCTGTACTTACCTTTGCGACAGCTAAGCAGATTTAGAGACAGCCAGTCTTATCGATTATTTAGGAGACAACACCATGAAACGCTACATCCTCACCAGCCTTTCTGTTTTGGCTCTCTCTGCCTATGCTACTCCTGGTTTTGCTTTAAGCGATCGCTTTGATGAAGCCCGCCGCGAAAACCTAGACAAAGGCATTTCTGCTGAAGTCAGCCTCACCGATCGCTTCGACGAAGCCCGCCGTGAAAATCTGGACAAAGGCATTTCCAACGAAGTCAGCCTTACCGATCGCTTTGACGAAGCCCGCCGTGAAAATCTGGACAAAGGCATTTCTAACGAAGTCAGCCTTACCGATCGCTTCGATGAAGCTCGCCGCGAAAATCTAGACAAAGGCGTTTCTACCGAAGTTAGCCTTACCGATCGCTTCGATGAAGCCCGCCGCGAAAACTTGGACAGATAGTTAACTCATCAACTCCCAATGCTGATAACTCTACAGCTTCGTTAGCGCACTAGAGTTGCTGTCTAATACATTGCCCAGTCTTCGACTGGGCATTTTTATTGATATCAACTAGCACAAATTAACAGCGCCTATCATCTCAAAACTGATGGCTGTCCTAACTAAAACTGACGTGTGCGTAGCAGCTCAGCATAGGCTGTTGCTGTCTCCTTCATATCCTGATACTCTTCCCGAATTCTCTTGTATTGGTGATCAATGGTCACACTGTCACTCAAAAGCAGAGTTGGGTCATAGCCAGCAACTTGCCTACCAATCAGAACTTCTCGAATAAAACGAACATAAACCTGCTGTAGTTCTTCTGCCTTATCTAGCAAATTTTCTACCTGAAGCAGAGCTCTTTCATAAATTTCCTGCTGACTAGCATAAAAATCTGACGTAGCTACTAGCTCAAGCAGTTCGTTAATCTTGTGCCATTGTCTTCTTAAATTCAGAATTTCTGGCTCAACAAATTGAATATGCTCCTTCATCAAGAAAGCAAGTTCTTGAGCTATTTTGAGATTTATTCTGCCCTGCCCTGCCCCCCGTGAAGTAGGAATACGAATGAATCGTAGATCATGCCAGGAGTAAATGTACTGCACATCACCATCGGGTGTCAGTTTCGGAAAAACAACTCGAATTCTGCGATTTGCATTGGACTCAAAAAAGACACCTAAATCACCTAACGGTAAGTTGGGGTAGCGAGTACTTGCTCCATCTACTTCTAAAATAGGACTACTCCTAATTCGCTTTAGCTTCTGATTAGGGTAGAAGACGAAGTAGTATAGACCACCTAAAAGAATTAGGGTAAATATTATACCTGTGATCATTTGAAGCAAGTTTTGCGTTCTAAAAAGCTTTTGCTGGAGATGCTAAACAACTTCAATTATCTCACTCCACTTTCCGCCCTCAGTTCCTCTCCAACCCAATTTTAAAGGCGCAAATGGTTTAGGGCTGCTACATAACTAAGCTCCAGCAGGAACAGCAATGTTAGAGAAAAATTCGGGTACACCCTGGATGCCAGAGTTGAAATGAAACACAGCTCCAGCACCTGATCCCTCCTCGGCGCGGTTGTCACCTCCTGCAGTTGTGACATAAATGGTGGTGTAGTCAGTGCCACCAAACGTGACGCTCGTGATCTTTTTGGCGGGAAACGGAATTCGGAGAACTTCGGTGCCATCAGGTGCATAGCGAAATAAATGTCCACCATCCCAGCGCGCTGACCACAAATAGCCTGCCGCATCTATAGTCATTCCGTCGGGAACCCCTTCTGATTCTGGTGTTTCAATGTGAACTCGCTGGTTGCTGATTGCACCAGTCGCCTGGTCGTAGTCAAACAGATAGATTTTTCGGGTGGGTGAGTCGGTGTAATAAAGCTGTTTTCGGTCTAGGGTAAAGCCCATTCCGTTAGAAACGCCGATACCCTCTAACAGTTTTGTTAAAGAACCATCTGGATCGAGCCGATAAAGCCGTCCTAAGCGATCGGGCGTTGGCATTGTTCCACAAAAGACGCGCCCGGCCGGGTCAGCAATCACGTCGTTGAAGCGGGTTTCTCGTTCTTCCTCTAGCTGCTCGATTATCGTTGTGATTTTACCGTTGTGCCAGCGGGCGATCGCCCCCCGTGCCTTAAACAACAACAGCGAACCATCCACTTGGATGGTGAGACCACCAACAGGCTCACCCTCATAAATCTGTTCACTGGTGTTAGTTATGGGATCATAGCGATACAGGTGACCCGCAGGAATATCTGTCCAATAAAGGCACTGCTCGAGCGGGTGCCAAAGCGGACCTTCAGCGTTTTCACATTGGCAGTCAACAAGAATGGAAGGAGTTTTCATAACAAGTGTTTAATGGGAACAACCGATGGGAGATTTGCGTCATAATTTCATCACGATGTGTCGTTTACTGTTGTGGCACACCTCTTTCACTCAGCAAGGCCATTCCATAGCAGGATGGCAATAGGAGCCCAAATTAGAGAACCTAGAGTTATTAAGCCTGAAAGCAAAGGCAATTTACTCCTTTCGCTTTTCAAAGCGCCCCAAGGGACGTAAGATCACTGAGTTCCCTAGAAGGGAAATTTCTGTTTGTCGTTTAGTCAAGTAGAAACACTGTGGAGAACCACAGTTAATGGCTTTAATCTCAAGATAGTTAAGAGACTAAACGGGTTGGCAAGAGCTGGTTTGAGATAAGTAATTCATCTAACTCACTTCTGCCAGGTTTTTCTACCGCTTTGAACGTTCCCCCCAATTTCTCGCTCTACGCTACAAACATATCCACTGATTAGCCTCCATCTCTAGGAGAGTCACATGAAAGATTTCGTCCTCGATGCCCCAAACGAAAACCGCTACACTTACTTTGTTGCTCACTACGGTAAGGACTTTCATAAGCAAACGGCTGTCCTAAATGTCAAGCATGACTTTAGTGATTCCATTCAAACCCTACATGTGCTGATTAGACATCGGATTAATGAAGTGTTAGGGGCAGACACTCCGTCTTGTTACCACATCTTGGCTCTTGCAGCCCCAGAAGCGATCCCCGTTTAGCACTGGGCAGCGCGTGTGCATCAGAAAGCATTTAAGGGAAGTGGGAGGCAGCGTTGGGCATTACCTCCCATTTCCCTTTTGTAATTTATTTGATGGATTTTTTTAGGGCGTTTCAGGGGTGGAGAAGGTAATTTCTTCAACCTCTCCGGGATCGCCCATAGGTTGAGGTTGTGCTCCATTTCGAGACACCAAGACGGCACCCGCATCCCCTGTCCGAATCGTGATTTGCTCAGTTGCTCGCCAAAAGTGGCGATCGCCCGCTTGCATCACACCTTCATGCTCGATCACGCCGTCTACTGTCACTCTGACCCAAGCCTCATCCAGCAAAGAGAGACTAATAGACAAGGCTGAGTCAGCAGCACTGAGGGTAGATGAATCAGTCGTGCATTGCCAAACATCGGTTCGGCAGGTGATTTGCTCTCCCTCTAGCACGTCGCCCTGCTGTATCAGACGAGCCTCACCTAATAGAATCAGCAGCCCTTGACTTTCGAGATATTGAACCTGTTCTGCAAATCCTTCCAGTTGCCGTTCGGGATAGCTTAGGCGCACATTGCCAGTGGCAGTTAAAGTACCAGTGTCAGGGTCAATCTGCTGCACATCAGACTGCAAGGTGATCCCCAGTTCATCAGAGATGGGTTGGGCTAAAGTTTGGGCAATAGCAGGATGAGCGATCGCACCCAATGTGACGAAACCAACTAGGCATTGCAAAAACACGGGATGGGAAGTGAAGCACATAGAGGGCAACATTGGTATAACGACCCAGAAAAGTTGAATTGCACTCCGTGACTCAACGAAAGCATGGATGTTCCCAATGAGTATTAGGCTCCATTTCGAAAGGTGCGCTTTTGCGATAAGGGAAAGAAATTAGCTTTTGAAATGGCATTAAGCACGCCCTAAACCGAGCATGTCCGAGCCAATTTTTATGCAGGAACCTGCCGCACCTGTGCCTCAACCTTGAGCGTTAGTCTGCCTTTTTGCACATTCATCTCAGCCAAGCGGAGGGCAGTTCCCTCCAAGTCGAAATACGGCAAGCTTGCCCACTCCTGCATTTTTTGCATCATGGCGATCGTTACATCTAAAGCAATCCCTTCTCCAGCAGTACAGCGAAACTCATCTAACCGAATAGGCTGCTCATCTGTACGAGGGCTAGCAATCGAGCAAAAGCCAATCTGATGACTAGTATTTTTATCGTTGATTTGCATATTCCCGTCTATTCCTAGCTTCCCCCCTTCTAAAAGATGAATTTGCATCGGTAACTTGATCTCCAAGATCACGAGCCGGTCGGGCAGCTTTAGCTCTATTCGGGGAAATTGGCGTTGCACAAAATCTGAGTTGATAGCCTGATTAATATCTGCCTCATTTAACTCTAGCTGAACCGTCGTGTTGACCGGTTGATTCAGCTTGACTTGCCCCAACAGCGCATCGAGTAAATCGACTGCAACATTGTCTGTTTGCAATTCCAACTTTTGCACACGGATCCCTTCTTGCAACACCAAACCCCGTCCTTCAATTGAGACGGAATCTACTTTGCCTTGAAGGATTTGGAGAATGCTAGTTTGAATGTTTACATCTAAAGTTTCTGCTGCATTAAGCTGACTTGACAGACCTCTCTCTACTAGTTGTGAAACTGCCTGTTCTTCAAGGCTTGGATCGTTTGACATATTTGATTAACTCCTGGTGCTTCTATGAGCCACTTAAGTAACTAGACAAAATTAAACTCAGGTTTTCGTTAATTTCTATCCCTTTAGAAGTCACCATAGATGCTGATCTCTAGAAACGCCTCTATATCTTGATAGAAGCTGCTTAGAAGTAAAGTTGGGTATGTCCATTTTCTCCTACTGAGTAGGCATCTAGTAGAGACAGGACTTATCTAAACAGAAGGTGAAGCCGAGCATCTTTACGCCCACACGAGACTTAGGCGCATTTTAGGTGCTCCAATCGGAGCAAACATCCTCAAAGCTCGCTCTAGTTGCCCTTCCAGCGGGAGTTTTTGAGCGGTTTGGGTTTCTCTTCAAAGTGGGTTAGAGAAGACCAAAGGATTTTGAAGCACGTATCCCTCTGCTCTAAATAAGCAAGGTTTGTAGAAAAGGAAAACCCATGTGGGTGGAGTGCCGAATGATACGTCAAAGCTATGTGATATTTCTCAGCCCACGTCAATTATTACGTTCAAACTTAAGTTGTTTCCTTCATGCCAGGAAAAATAAGTTGTAGTGAGTCAATTAGCATTCCCTGATTAGCTGATTAAGTCGCTTTAAGAGAATTAAAATGATACGAGAAACACTTAACCAGGAGCAGTTGCTTCACCCAATTACTAGTCAAATTCGTCAATTGTTAAAATTGCCAGAAATCCTGACAACAACTGCTTAAGAAATTCGGTTTTTCTTGACACCGAGCGGGGCAAGGTTTATAGATTTGAGTCAGATGGCAGCAGGAAAGTGATTACCGAATCAATCCAAGAGAACCGCCTTCTTTATTGAATCAACGGTTTCCAGCTAAAGACATTCCTTCTCATGCTCGTGAGATGCTTATTGAAGTACGTCAGCGGGTCATTGTTGATGCGATCGCCTCTCCAGGAACACTCGAATGCAGCTGTTACAACATCGGTAAAAAATTTTAGAAATAGCGAAAATAGTTAGGGTGCGTTATTTGCGGAGGGTTGAAATTGGCTAAAACTAAGTATTGGAAAGACTTAACAGCAGCAGGCAAACCTCTGAAAGAGCCACACTTCCGGCCTTTAAATCAGGCACAGGTCGCCTCAACTTCTCCTCTAAAGCGCCTGATTCACTATGGGCGTGCTTACCGACGGCAAATCTGGCAGGCTTCGATTTGCTCTGTACTCAACAAGTTGTTTGACCTGGCTCCTCCTGCTCTGATCGGGATAGCGGTGGATGTTGTGGTTGAACAACAGGACTCTATGCTTGCTCGATTGGGGCTGGAGTCCGTATTTAGTCAGCTTTTGGCACTGACGCTGTTGAGCATGGTGATCTGGGGGCTAGAGTCGATCTTTGAGTATGCTTACGCTCGACTCTGGCGTAATCTAGCCCAGACGATTCAGCACGACCTGCGGCTTGATGCTTATAGCCATGTGCAAAATCTGGAGCTTTCCTATTTTGAGTCGCGCAGTACGGGCGGCTTGATGTCGATTCTGAATGATGACGTTAACCAGCTAGAGCGATTTCTAGACTTTGGGGCAAACGAAATTCTTCAGGTCACGACAACGGTAGTGATTATTGGAGCCGCCTTCTTTATCCTCGCGCCCAGTGTGGCGTGGATGTCGATGCTGCCAATGCCGTTCATTTTGTGGGGGTCGGTTGCGTTTCAGCGTCTCCTCGCACCCCGCTATGCCAATGTGCGGGAGAAGGTGAGTCTGCTTAACGGTCGGCTTTCTAACAACCTCAGCGGCATCACGACGATCAAGAGTTTTACGACTGAGGAGTACGAAATTCAACGACTGTCCCTTGAAAGTGAAGCGTATCGGCAGAGCAACCGACGGGCGATCGCCCTTAGCGCGGCCTTTGTACCGCTAATTCGGATCATCATTCTGGTCGGATTCACAGCAACATTGCTCTACGGTGGTTTAGAAGCCTCCAGAGGCGTAATTTCCGTGGGTACCTATAGTGTTTTAGTCTTCCTCACCCAACGCTTGCTGTGGCCGTTGACCCGTCTGGGCGAAACTTTGGATCAATACCAGCGAGCAATGGCTTCCACCGCGCGGGTAATGAATTTGCTCGACACAAAAATTGCCGCGCCACCTGGACACATTGCTCTACCGACTGATTCTGTTAAAGGTGAGTTGATTTTGCAGGATGTGAGCTTTGCTTACAGCGATCAGGTTCCCGTCATCAAACATCTATCGCTGCACATTCCGGCAGGCAAAACGATCGCCATTGTGGGCTCGACGGGGTCGGGCAAAAGCACCCTAGTAAAACTCTTGCTCAGGCTTTACGAAATTCAGTCTGGCTCAATTACCCTGGATGGCATTGAGTTATGCGAGCTGCAACTGCGCGATTTGCGACAGGCGATTGGGCTAGTCAGCCAGGATGTGTTTTTGTTTCACGGCACCGTCTGGGAGAACATCACCTACGGCACACCTAATGCTAGCCACACCGATGTAATTGCAGCGGCGGAAATTGCTGAAGCGCACGACTTCATTCAACGACTGCCACAGGGATATGACACGGTCGTGGGCGAACGGGGACAAAAACTATCAGGTGGGCAGCGGCAACGATTAGCGATCGCCCGTGCCGTTCTCAAAAATCCGCCAATCTTGATCCTGGACGAAGCTACCTCTGCGGTCGATAACGAGACGGAAGCCGCAATTCAGCGATCGCTAGAGCGCATCACTCAAAACCGCACAACGATTGCGATCGCCCATCGCCTCTCCACCATTCGCAATGCCGACTGCATTTATGTGATGGAATACGGGCGCTTAATTGAGCAAGGGCGGCACGAGGAACTGCTAGAGCGGCAGGGCATCTACGCAAGCCTTTGGCGGGTACAAATGGGCTTGAAGTAATCCCTGTCTCAATTCAGAGATTCAGTGCGACTTCTTAGAGAAGTCGCAGATCTGAGCGGACATATCTGCTGAGGTCTAGGTCGTTTCGCTATAGTTGGCTTGTTGCCGGATTGGAAGGCTGAAATGGGGCTAACAAACTATCAAATTAAGCTCCTGGCAGCCATTTTCATGGTGATTGACCATGTGGGGTACGTTTTCTTTCCAGAAGAGCCACTCTTTCGGATGGTGGGTCGCCTCAGCTTTCCGCTGTTTGTCTGGCTGCTGGTGCAGGGTGAGCAGTACACCCGCAATATCTGGCGCTACGGAGTCAGACTGCTCATTGCGGGAATCATTTCTCAACCGCTGTACTGGCTGGTATTTAACCAGCAGGACAACAGCCCGGATATCAATATTTTGCTGACCCTGTTGGTTGGTTTAGCTTGCCTTAGAGGTGCAAAGCTTGCGCCTGATTTAGCTTTCCCGATTTGGATGACGGGTGGGGCGATCGCCGAGTTTGCTCACTTCAACTACGGCATATACGGCATTGCGATTACCTGGATCATTGCCCAATTTCAGTCTCCGTTCAGACCCAAACCTCAGTCTCCTACCATTCCTTATCTCGCTTGGTGGGGTCTGTGGCTGCTGCCGCATTTGATTTTGCTAATCGCGGACTTTAACTTTGGCGTTTTTCAGTTTCCGGCGATTGCCACTCCAATGATTTTTCAACTCGCGAACTACGAGCAGGGAGCTAAGGCAAAGTGGTTCTACAGTTTTTATCCGCTACATTTGTTGATTCTCTGGCTACTTCGGGATTGGCTAATGTAATACCAGTTTGAATTGAAGACGCAGCAATTCCTGTACGGGCTTGGCAATGCCAGATCCCTTCCAGATTGGGAACTAGGAATCTTATAGCAAGCCGTCTTGCTCGATTTCTTCAATCACCTGCAAGCCGCGAGGGTCGCCCACTTTCAACAGCGCAAGTTTGGCATCTTCCTGCACACCCAGTTCCTCGTCTTCGGCAAATGCTTCAAGCAGCGCATCGATTGCCGTCGCGTAAACCACGTTGGAGGGCAATTCCCGGCAAAGCTGACCGACTGACCAGGCACAATTGCTCCGCACGGCAGCTACGGGATCACGCCGCAGGGCTTCAATCAGCGGCGGAATGGACGTGATCATCGCCTCATAGCTAACATTTGCCATTTGCGCCAGAGAGCTTGCAGCCCAGAGCCTTACTGCCGAAATATCGGTCTTGAGTGCGTCAATTAAAGGTTCTAGAGAACGGCGATCGCGACAGTTTCCGAGTGCCCAAACGATTCCCTTTCTGACGTAACCATTCCAATCTTGCTGAAGTTGAGTAATCAACGGCTCAACTGCATCCGGACTAGGGTTTCTTCCCAAGCCATAGGCTGCACTGACTCGAATTAGCGGACACGCATCTGTCAACAGCTTCACCAACAGCGGAATTGCCCGCACATCTTCCAGTTCACAAAAAGCTCGCGCAGCCAACATTCGCTGCTGATTTTGTGGAGCCTCTAGCAGCGCTAACATCGCTTCTGGGTTGGGTTTTTCTGCCTCTGTCTGATCATCGACCGAACCCATTTTGTCTAATGGGCTTTCTAGCTCGATCTCAGTGTCAAACACGGCTAGCTCATCATCGTCATACATACTGTCAACTTTACCGCAAAGCGGTATTGCTTAAACCAAGAGGATGTTTGATTAGGTTGTAGACCTTAATGAACCTTTACGACAGATTTTAGCTGCACAAGACTGGGGGTTAGAGTCGTATATTGGACGTAGGAGGAACTATCTCTCAATGCCCCTCTCCAGTGATCATCTTCCAGCTAACACTCGGTGCGGCTTCAATTGATTGACAATACCAGACCCCGCTTAAGTGCAGCAAGGCAGAGAAGCCGTTATGCAGCAAGCCGCCTAGCACCCTATGACTTGGATTTTGCCCAGAGTTTGGATTGATAGAGAAGACCATCAATGAGCATCGCTATTTCTGTGCTGGAAGAATTACTGCAAAGAATTCCGCGTTTGCGATCGCAGCTTTACTTTAAGTCATCCCTAACGGCGCTCTCGCACGCAATGGAAGATCAAGTGTTGGCTGGGTTGAATCGGCCCTTGGTCATTGCTAGTTTTCAGCGCGAGCGATTTTATCGTCAGGAGTCTCACCGCTACCTGCGAATTGCCGAACTCACACCGCAAGTTTATGTATTAGCGGCTCCTGAAACCAGTTTTACCAATGCCTCGCAAGGATATGAAACGATCGCCTTCGAGCCAGACGATCAGCTTAGTCAAGAGTGGCACCTGGTCGTAATTGGGCAACAGTATGCAACCTGCCTGATCTGCCGAGAGCGTAAGGTAGCCGTCGTAGACGCTGAGTCAGCTGAGCCAATGCCGATGGATCAAACTCGACGGTTTGAGGGAATTTGGACGTTTGACCGACAGGTAAGCTGTACCGCAGCAAGCCTCTTGCTTGACCGAGTTTTAGAATATCGACCTGAGTTAGCAGCCAAAGTTCAACAGGCAAAGCAAGAATATCTGACTGAGGAGGTTTCATCGGGTTTGCAGGGCGTTGACCCTGATCCCTTTGTGCAACGATTAGTCACGTATTTGCAGGCGGGACAATACAAGCTGCTCAAGGCCTACCGTTCGATTTCGGCACAGGAACGCAAAGAACGATTGGTCAATTCAATCACCGCGGCAATTCGGCGATCGCTCGATCCTGAAGAGATTTTTACCGTCGCCGTCCAAGAACTGGGGCAAGCAATGGACGTGTGCCGCTGCATTCTCTACCGCTGTAAGCCAGCAGATACGTCCGTTACAGTGCAGCATGAATTTTTGGCGGCTCCGACCCTCAGATCTCTGTCCAATCAAACGCTGTCCTTGCAAGACAATCCGCTATTTCAAGTAGTAGCCCAAAAGCGAGAACCGGTGTCCGTTACCGACACCCAACAGGAAACAAACTACGACCTGACGCCACTCAAAGACTGGATCGATCGCTGGCAAATTCGCTCGTGGGTGATGGTGCCGATTGTTTATCAGGGGCGAT
Source organism: Leptolyngbya sp. FACHB-671 (assembly GCF_014695745.1). Classification (NCBI taxonomy): domain Bacteria; kingdom Bacillati; phylum Cyanobacteriota; class Cyanophyceae; order Leptolyngbyales; family Leptolyngbyaceae; genus Leptolyngbya; species Leptolyngbya sp. FACHB-671. The sequence goes on from NZ_JACJOV010000132.1 coordinate 18,787, forward strand.
TGATGGGCATGGTTGAGCTACAGGGTTGTGCGCCGGAACCGCATCCCTGGGAAGAAGACGACATTGCCATGGTGGAGGCGATCGCCACCCAACTTGGAGTTGCCCTGATTCAAGCTGAATCCTACGCCAACCTGGAAGACCTCAACCAACAGCTAGAAGCACTAGAACGCACCCGCAGCAACCTGATTGCCATCACCGGACACGAACTGCGAACGCCTCTTTCGACCATTCAGGTTTGCCTCGAAAGCCTTGCTAGCGAACCCGACATGCCCTTGGAGTTGCGGCAGGTCATGCTTAGCTCCGCCCTCACCGACGCAGAACGGATGCGAAAGCTGGTGCAAGACTTCCTCACCCTATCTCGCTTAGAGAGTGGTCGGGTGGAATGGCACTTGGAACCCCTTGCCCTGGACGAATGTGTGGACTTAGCGTTAAGCAGCATTCGCACCCGCAAAACTAAAGAACATTTGCCCGACATCGAAGCTCAAGTGCCTGTAGAACTGCCGCTCGTTCGAGCAGATGGCGAATGGCTGGTAGAAGTTCTCTCGAAACTGCTTGACAATGCCTGCAAGTTCACCGAGCCAGAAGGACAGGTGTTAATTCAAGCAAAGCCGAATGGCGGTGACATGTTAGAAGTTACCATCACCGATACCGGACGCGGCATCGAACCCAATCGCTTGGAAGTCGTCTTCGATCGCTTCTACCAGGAAGAAGGAGCTTTACGCCGCACCGCTGGCGGCACTGGATTAGGACTTGCTATCTGTCGCCAAATTATTTTGGGGTTAGGCGGGAAAATCTGGGCCGAGTCAGCAGGACGAGATCAGGGCAGCCAGTTTCATTTCACCATCCCGATCGCTAAAGATAATTCTGAAGTCGCACCCAACACCAGAGCCTTGATTCGTCCCCCTGTCACCAGCAAAAACCGCCGAGGTCGCAGTCGGGCAACGTTGAGGTAGGGGTTTAAGTCCTACTCATTACCCTTTTCCAAATCCGCTCTTTTTCGCCTTTTTGCCCTTCGCTTTACTGGACTTATTCACCTCGATCATCGCAGCCTCAAACAGGTTGTGCAGGTGAATTGGGACGCTGGCAATTTCGGGAAGTTCTGGCTCTGTGGGCTTGCCGTTCTCTCTTAGCAGGGCTGCTAAATCCTTTAACTGAAAGTCAGGACGTTCCAGTACGGTTTGCAAAACTTGCTCAAGCCGCTGGGGATACTGTTCTGCCAATTGCTGCCAGACAAAAAAGTTTGCTTCGGGAGCCTGTAAGTATTGGCGAACCAGCTTGCCAGTTCGTTCGTTCGTTTGCCAGTCCTCTGATTCCAGGATGGCTTTGAACTGGCTGTGATGCGGCAGGAACATTTGTCCCCATTTGGGATGAGCTAGTACCGTGACCTGTTCTGCCTTTTTCAATTCGTCGGGTAGTTGCACCTGGGGTGCCGCCATTTTGCCGCCTTTGCTGGCTAGCACTTTGGAAATTGTTTCTGCATCGGCTCCGGATTCCTCGGCGACAGCAGCCATTTCCTCTTCGTCAATTCCGGCTTCGGCAGCGAGTTCGGCTAACGATTTTGAGTCGTCAATACCAGCATCTGCCAGGAAGCGCTTGGAAAGGACTTCCCGAAATTCGCCCATTTGCTTATTGAGCTGATAGCCAGGTAAGGTAATTTCCTCGCTGCCAAAGAAGTCCAAGAATGCCAGGTGATATTTTTCGACTGACTGCCATGCTTCTTCTAGCAAGTCTGGCGCATCGCCATAGAGGGACTGTTTGTGGTTGTCTTTGAAGTTGCCGATCGCCACTGCCAGTTTGGGTTTGCCTAGCTTTCCTAGAAGTGACAACGGCCCGGAGAAAATCCAGTCTGTTTCATTTAGGGGCGAAATCCGGGTCAGCACAATTTCCCCAGGCTTGAGACGGGCTAGTTCAGTGGTAGGGCGATCGCCCGTTGGTTTAACCGGATAATGCTTTTCGGTGAGCCAGTTCACTAGCTCAAAGCCATCTGGCATCACCTGTTCGACGGCAAATAAGCCAGTGAATGTTTTTTCCCAGCCCAGTACAAGCTGGCGATCGGCTTCACCTAAGTCAGGCTGATCTTCGATAAAGAGGGCGATCGGCGTTTTGTCGCCAACTCTGCCCTCGGTCAAAAACATATCGATAATCAGATCTTGCGAAACGCCTTTTCGCCGTGCCTGTTCTGCCGCATAGGTTTCTAGCGCTTCCGCCAGATCGCCTTCGGCATCCAGCACAAAATCCACCAACGCTTGCTTTAAAGTCTGAGCTTGTTCTAAAGTCGCGTTCACAGTTCAACCTTCGGCACAACGAGAATATAGTCACCTACTAAGGTAAGGGGTTAAGCCTGAAAGATTATGACTTTGCCTAAAATTTCTGCCTTACAGTAGAGTTCTGGGCTAAGAGTAGACTATGAAACCCACAATATTGGCGTATGGATGTATCCCTGGTTAATCCGGAGGCGATAATGCTACTCTCACAAGTGACCGGGCGTGATCTCAAGCCACAAGATCTCAGCCCCACACTGCTGTTTTTGGCAGCACTGGTCACGGTGATGTTAGGCGTGATTGTCATCGATCGCAAAATAGACAGCGCCGAACAGCAGCGGCTGCAAGTGTTGCTGGAGTCTTTTGTCACGCCAGACCACAGCCTTTATCCGCTCATTCAGGAGATGATCCACGGGATTGAGCGGCAGCAAGTTTATCTCAACCCTCAGCAGGTCTTGAACCTGGCAACCCCCCTTTCAGAACCAGAACGGTTGCTGCTGATCGCACTGGGCTATGAAATGGCTGCTTCTGATGGTGAAGTGGATGCACGAGAGACAATGTATCTGAGAGCGATCGCCCATCGCCTTGATGTCCATGTCCGCCACATCACCGCATTAGAAAACGGATTTAGCCACCAGGAAATTTCTGACCCTGAAGCCCTGATCCAAATCAGAGCCTTGCTCAATCCCAGTTTCTTTAAAACTGTGGAATTGGGCTTATCGCAAGTTGCCAACAATCTACTTGCTGCGTTGCCCACCCTTCCCAGCACAATGGATACGTAAACTTTTTGGCAAACGCAATTAATGCAAGTTGAATGGCAGGTCGCCAAGACCTACGAAGACATCCTCTATCACAAAACTGACGGCATCGCCAAAATCACCATTAACCGTCCCCACAAACGTAACGCCTTTCGCCCCAAAACGGTATTTGAACTCTACGACGCGTTTAGCAACGCCCGCGAAGACAGCCGCATTGGGGTTGTCCTGTTTACGGGCGCAGGACCCCATACCGATGGCAAATACGCCTTCTGCTCCGGTGGCGACCAGAGCGTCCGGGGTGAGGGAGGTTACCTGGATGAGACAGGCGTTCCACGTCTCAACGTGCTGGATTTGCAGCGGTTGATTCGCTCGATGCCCAAAGTCGTGATTGCCCTCGTCGCGGGGTATGCGATCGGTGGCGGACACGTGCTGCATCTGGTCTGTGACCTGACGATCGCCGCTGACAACGCCATTTTTGGTCAAACCGGTCCAAAAGTCGGCAGCTTTGACGGTGGCTTTGGTGCAAGCTATCTGTCCCGCATTGTTGGTCAGAAAAAAGCCAGGGAGATTTGGTATCTCTGCCGCCAATACAGCGCTGCTCAAGCTCTGGAAATGGGACTGGTAAATTGCGTTGTTCCGACTGAGCAACTGGAGGCAGAAGGCATTCAATGGGCAGAAGAAATTCTGGAAAAAAGCCCGATCGCCATCCGCTGTCTCAAAGCTGCTTTTAACGCCGATTGTGACGGGCAGGCAGGGCTACAAGAGCTAGCAGGCAACGCCACGTTACTTTACTACATGACTGAAGAGGGAGCAGAAGGGAAGCAGGCATTTCTGGAAAAACGCAAGCCCGACTTTCGCCAATATCCCTGGCTGCCGTAGAGGAAGAATGACGGATGAAGCGGTACCTCTAAACAACCACAGCACCCTAACTTGTAGGTTGGGTGGAGCAAAGCGAAACCCAACACAGCCGATGCTCCTGTTAAGTTTCATGCCTGAGGGGTATTGAAGAAGTCACACGTCAATTTCTGTAAGGGCGCACTGCGGTGCGCCCCTACCCACATCTGCAACATCTTCAAATTGGTATCAGGTGAACCTTGTCCACCTGACTTCATTTCCTATCCCTCATCCTTGATCTTGATTGTTTGGAGTTCCCTAATTGTCTGGTTGAGCGCCTGGTTGAGCGTCCGGTTGGGCGGGCGCGTTGCCCAAGGGAAGTAAATCTGGGTTGAGTGCAACGAGGGCAACGGGCAGGGCGAGAGCAACGCAAGCAATCACGGTGGTGAGGGTCAACCGCTTGCTCATCTGGCGAAGCTGTTTGTTTGTCTCTTGAGAAGAGGACTGAACGCCGCGCAGCTGGGTTTCGAGTTTGTCGAGTTTCTCAAAGCTGGCTGGATTTAGCCCTGCTTCGCGCAAGCGAGTAAGGTTAGCCCGCAGTTCAGTTCTGAGCCGCGCCTCAAATTCTTCCATCGGGGCGCGCATCGCTTCCCGCTGGTTCATCCATTCTTGCAGGATGGTGCCTAGCCGCCCTTCAACTTCTCGCTTTAGCCCGTTAATCTGCTTAGACACTTCAGAGCCCAGGGTGCGATCGGCGGTGCTGAGTTCTTCCTGGGCCTGCAATAGCTCGTTACGGGCTTGTTTCCAGCTTGCTTCGATCAGTTTCTCTAGCTCTGCCACTCGTTGGTCAGAACCGCCCTGAGTTTGAACGAAGGCTTCCAGGTTGGCTTTGGCTTCTTCGACCTGGTTTCTGAGTGCTTCATGGGCGCGAGACAGTTCTGTAGAGATTTCGTCTCGCTGATTGGTCAAATTGCGTGAAACGTCACCAAACCGTTCTTCTAACCGCTGAAGATGGATCACCTGCTCCGTGATGGATTGGTTGAGCTGGCGATCGCCCTCTCCTACTTCACCCCTAATCTGAGACAGTTCTTTGCGGATCTCGCTCCAGCCTGACCCAATCTCCTGCTCCAGGCTAGAGAAGCGCTGTTCTAGTTTTTGCTGTTGCTGAGTGACAGTACCCAACACGGCCCCGGCTTCACCCACCCGCGCTTTGAAATCTTGATAGGTGCGTGCCAGTTCTTCAAATCGTGCCTGTACCTGGGCTAGCCCGTCCAGTACGCCAAAGGATTGCTCGAGATGGCTTCGCAGTTCTGAAAGCTCTAACTCGACTTGCTCTAGCTCGTTTTTTTGATTTGCCATAATCATATTAAATTCCTCGCAGATCAGCGCCTTGTAGGTTGACGGGTGGGTGGGTAGGGGAATGGCAGGTTAGGAACAGGCTTACTGGCAAGGGGGCACTTGCGGATCGGACACTGCGGGTAGCAGCACCAACGGGGCTATCTTCTGCCGTTTTGCTGGGTGCGACCACCTGCGTGGGCGATCGCGGGAACCATTGGCTCAAGCTTGGTGAGTCCCTGGCGTAGAACTTGCAGCTTGGGAGTGAGTGATCTACAGGTTTCGCTTAAGGTTCTTAGGCTCCTGATCTGCCTTAGCGCCGATAGGGTTCGATACTGAACGGAGTCTTGACCAAAGGTTTGGGCAGCTTCTTGGCTGAGAAATACCATCCCTGCCTCGTTGTTCCAGGGACTTCCGGCTTGCGATAGCCAGCCAAATGCCTCCTCGGACTCCAGTTTTGCCCCCTCCCGGTAAAACAGCAGCAAATGTTCAGCAGGTAGCCCTTGTCGAATTCCTTCTTTAAAGCCAAACCGCAGATACTGCATTGCAGAAGACCGTTGTTCTGGGTCTTGAGCCGCCCGACTTCCGGCTAACGCTCCAGATAGGTAAAGCGTCGCCAAGTTAGTTGGGGAACTTCTCAAGTGATGGCTTAGGGTGTTGAGCAGTTCGGTGGCTGCCCCCTGCTCCTTTGTCCGCTCGACCACATCTGACAGTGCAGGCGGGTCAAAACTTTGCAGCAGCAGCAGCAACTCCGTCTCTGATAAGACAGCTTGAGTTGACTCAGGTGCAGGAGGGGGAATGGCAACGTCTTCCTCTTCCTTCCGGGACATCATCTTCTCAAACAGCCCCGGACTCATCTGACCATAACCCCGATGAGCAGATCGAATCGCAGCTGCTAAGTCTTCTGCGCCCGTATCTTTAAGCAAGTAGCCCTGTGCACCTGCACTGAGAGCCGCTTTGAGATATGCGCCATCGTCATGGCCACTTAGCACCAAAACCTTAACGCCCGAAAATCTCTGGCTGATCAATCGCGTTGCGGCAACGCCGTCCAGTCCTGGCATTTGAATGTCAATCAACACCACATCGGGTCGCAGAGCTGCAACTTGCTCGATTGCGGTGTACCCATCTGCGGCAATGCCAACGACCTGAAAGTCTTGTTGACGGTCAAGTAGAGCTTTCAACGCCTGGCAGATGATAGTTTGGTCATCGACTAGCAAGATCCGAATCATGCGCTGAATCTTGGATTTTTCATGAGGTGCGATCGCGGTAAACAACCTGCCCAAGCCGATAGGGAACCTGTGCAGCAAATTCGCGGGGTCAAAGGCACCCCCTGATATCCTTAATCAGGCAAATAGGATGGGATCAGAAAATTCTCTGAAGGAGAAATAATAGGGGCTAGAGAACAACAAAGGCTAGGAATGGGAGTAACCATCTCGACCAGTTAGCAGGCTGAGTTTGAAACGAGAAACCTTAGCTATAGCCCCTAGCCACTCCTTCCGGCAGTCCCATCACGGCACGATAGCGAATCTCCATCTCTTCCATTGTTTTAGATTTGCGGTTAGTGCGCCATTCACTGTGGTCAAAGAGAGCTTGTCTAAGCTGATTGACATCGATAGTCGTAACTTTACCGTCAGCGATAATCTGTTTGCCATCTACCCAAGCGCTACTGACTGCTTGCACGGGACGCCCCAAAACCAGCAGTCCAATTGGGTCGGTGCGGGGCAGTAGGGAAAGATTGGTCAGGTCGTACAGCACCAGGTCTGCTTTTTTGCCGACCGTGAGCGTTCCTAGTTGGTCGCCCATATTGAGTCCGGTTGCGCCACCGAGGGAGGCAATTTCGACCGACTCGCGGGGTGAAATCCAGTGGCGGTAGTCCATGTCGGTGATGTTGTGCAGGATGGAGCCGATTTTGATGGCTTCGAGCAAATCTTGCGAGTCGTTGCTGGCTGAACCATCACAGCCAAAGGCGACATTCACATCTGCCTGCCGATATTTGGGAATGGGAGCAATGCCGCTGCCCAGACGCAAGTTGCTGAGAGGGTTGTGGACGACGGTGGATTGAGTCTCTGCCAGGATGCTGATATCTCTGTCATCGAGCCAAACGCAGTGCGCTAAAGAGGTGCGAGGGCTGAGGTAGCCAATGTGCTTCAGGTGTTCGACAGCAGTGCAACCATATTTTTCTTGCGCCAGAATTTGCTGGGCTTTTGTCTCAAGTAGGTGGGCGTGGCGGCAAAGGTCGTGGCGATCGCTCAACTCAGCACAGCCTTCAAACAGCGCATCTGAGCAGAGTTGAATTCCCGTTGGCGCAACCATAATGCTGATGCCTTCAGCGGGACGGTGAAATTTCTCCACCGCATCTTGAACTAGATCGAGCGTGGCTTGGGTGGTGCGAAGGTAGGGTTCATGTTTGACTTCTTCGCCACCCGTGGGAACGCTTGCCCCCAACGATTCATCCTGAATCAGCGGACCAACAAAGGCTCGAATGCCGACTTCTCGGTAAGCTCGTACCGCAGCGGCAATTGTTTCCGCCTCCTGTCCAGGAATTAGCACCAGATGATCGACGACGCTGGTGCCGCCAGAGAGCAGCGTTTCAACTGCTGTGCCGAGGGCGCTAAGGTAAATTTGTTCGGGGTTTAGCGGCGTGAAGTCGTAGAGTTCGGCAATCCAAAGTTCTAGCGGTCGGGGTGGAATGATGCCCCGCTGCCACATTTCTGAGGAGTGGGTGTGAGCGTTGACAAATCCAGGAAGCAGCAGTTTGTTGCGTCCGTCGATCAGGGTTCCAGTTGGTTCCAGGTTCGGGCCAATTTGAGTGATGCGATCGCCCTTAATCTGCACGTCAACCGTTTCATAACCCTGCTCAGTTGGAATCAGAACACTTTGAATTGTAAAACTCACGATTTCTATCCTTTGCAGCAAATTTCGAAAAGAGTTTCAGGGGAAATTCTTTCAGGGAAGAACAATCTTAAGGAGCAATAACAATACGTTGCCAACTCCCTATTTCAGGATAGATTGTACATTCGTAAACCTGATTTCGATGTAGCAGGCTTGGCTACTGGTGGAGATTGTCCAAACCTCGTGACCTCGCTCAAGAATTCACGGCTTAACTCTTTAGGCAGAGGTAGTCCAAGAAGTGTCCCTCAATACTGAAGCCAGCCCGGTTTTGGTTTACCACAGAAGGTTCAAAGGCTCAGTTCTGATTCTCAACGGCTTACAGATTTCACTCTTAATTTTGCCCATTTTGCAATCTTCATAGCTCTTGACCTGAACGACCTATGACTCAACTCCGGACTCTGGGTGTCGCGCCTAATGCTTGGTCGGTGGATGCTGCAACCGCAGACATTACCCGTCCGCCCCTGCCACCTAGACCGATCACATTGGCGACAGATACAAAGACCCTGCGGCTAGATTTAGCAAAGGCGGCGATCGCTATCATCGATATGCAAAACGACTTCTGTCACCCTGACGGTTGGCTAGCGCATATTGGTGTCGATGTCACCCCCGCGCGTGACCCGATCGCCCCCCTCAAAACTCTGGTGCCGGAACTTCGGCAGGTTAGTGTACCAATTCTCTGGATTAACTGGGGCAACCGCCCTGATTTACTCAATATCAGTGCCGGACTGCGTCACGTTTACAACCCAACGGGAGAAGGTGTTGGTCTAGGCGACCCGCTTCCCACAAATTCGGCACCTGTTCTAATGAAAGACAGTTGGGCAGCGGCTGTGGTAGACGAGCTAGAGCAAAAGCCTACCGATGTGTACGTCGATAAGTACCGTATGAGCGGCTTTTGGGACACGCCGCTAGATAGCATTCTGCGAAACCTGGGTCGAACCACAATTTTCTTTGCCGGAGTCAATGCTGACCAGTGCGTCATGGCAACCTTACAGGATGCCAATTTCCTCGGCTATGACTGCATTTTGCTACGCGATTGCACCGCCACCACCTCTCCCGACTACTGTTTCAAAGCGACCATTTATAACGTCAATCAGTGCTTTGGATTCGTCAGCGATTCTGAAACTTTACTAAAAGCGATCGGTTAGAAACACTCACTACTCCCGGAGGAATCTCATGGATTCTGCTTGTGTTATTCCGGTTTATAAATCTCCCAAAGACTACCAGGCCTTTCGGATCAGCCCTCACGACAGCAATCGATTGGCGATCGTATTTGACCCCACGATCGCGAACATGTCTTTAACCTATTGCGTAGAAATCTTTGACGTAGGCGGCAAAACACCTCCCAACCGACATCAGCTTGCAGTTGAAATGTTCTTTGTCCTCAAGGGCGAAGGGCTCGCAACCTGTGATGGCAAAACAGTATCGATTCGAGCAGGAGACAGCGTCTTAGTGCCGCCTACCGGAACCCATGTGCTGGAAAACACAGGTTCCGATCGCTTGTACACTCTATGCATTATGGTGCCGAATGAAGACTTTGCTGAATTGATTCGCAGCGGCACTCCAGTTGAGCTAGACGCAGAAGACATGGCAGTTTTAAGTCGCTCTGATGCATTGGTGCCGCGCTAAAAAACGTAAATCAATTAGCCTGCTGTACGGGCTTGGCAGTGCCAAGCCCCTAGCCTAAGTGCTGTACCCTATTGAATTCATGCTCCTAGTTCGACAAAAACAAACTGCATCCATGCTGACCCGCGATGGCGTGCAGCTAGATGCAGATGTTTACTACCCCGATGATGAGGGGGAGTTTCCCGTGCTGCTAATGCGACAGCCCTATGGACGGGCGATCGCCTCCACAGTGGTCTATGCTCATCCCACCTGGTATGCCGCTCACGGCTACATCGTTGTGATTCAGGATGTGCGGGGACGAGGCACTTCAGAAGGAGTGTTTGACCTATTTGCCTGCGAGGTCGAGGACGGAGGCGACACGGTCAACTGGGCAGCGACACTCCCAGGCAGCACCGGGCAAGTGGGAATGTACGGCTTTTCCTATCAGGGAATGACTCAGCTTTATGCGGCTGGTAGTTGTCCCCCCGCCCTAAAAACCATCTGCCCTGCGATGATTGGCTACGACCTCTACGCAGATTGGGCTTATGAAGGAGGAGCCTTTTGCCTCCAAACAAATTTAGGCTGGGCAATTCAGCTTGCGGCTGAAACTGCTCGACTCAAGGGCAATGAGGAAGCGTACCTGACCCTTTACGGAGCCGCCCGAAATCCTCCATTACCCGATCCGGTTGACGTTCGCTCTGAATTGCTCAAGCAACTTGCTCCAGATTCCTATTACCACACCTGGCTAGATCATCCCCAGCGAGATGAATATTGGGAAAACCTTTCACCTGGACGTTATTTGAGTGATGTAGACATGCCAATGCTGCACATCGGTGGCTGGTTTGACACCTACATGCGCGGAACGCTCAGGTTTTACCGGGAAATGGCTGCTCGCAGTCAGTTTCCGCAGCATCTTTGGGTTGGTCCTTGGGCACACCTCCCCTGGGGTCGAAAAGTCGGAGCAGTTGACTATGGCGCAGAGGCAGCGAATCCAATCGATCGCCTACAAATTCGCTGGTTTGACCAGTTTCTCAAAAGCATCGATACGGGGCTGTTAAACGAGAAGCCTGTTCACCTGTTCGAACTAGGGAGTAATCAGTGGCGATCGCTTCCCAAATTCCCCACTGCCAAGCAACAACCCTACTTCCTCTATAGCACCGGACTTGCCAGCATGAGCGATCAGGAAGGCAGCCTGGAAAAAACACCGCCCACATCCGATGCACAAGATGTCTTTGTTCACGACCCTTGGCGACCCGTACCGTCCGTGGGTGGACACGCCGCGTTTCCAGCGGGCTCGTTCAATCGCTCAGCAGTCGATTGCCGGACTGATGTTGTGACCTATACAACGAAGCCTTTGGATGAGGATTTGTATTTAATGGGGGAGGCGATCGCCCAACTCTACTGCACTGCTGATGCTCCCAGCTTCGACCTCTGTGCCGTCCTATCCGAAGTTCATCCCAACGGTAGCGCCTTCAACCTGGCTCAAGGCTACCTGCGAATCGACTCAAGCCCAGATGATGCCACTCCAAATTTCACCGGGCCATTCCAGATCATCTTGCAACCTATCTGCGCTCAAATTGCTAAAGGAAACGCTCTACGACTCAGCTTCAGTGCCGCCTGCTTTCCTGCTTACGCTGTCAATCCCGGTACAGGCGCGCCACCCGGTGACAGCCAGCTCATAGATGCTCAAATCATCACGCTATCTATATATAGTGGCAGCAACCACCCATCACAGGTGCTTTTACCTGTTACCGGCGCACCTTTAGCAGCAACGCTTAATTCAGTTTTAGTTTGAAGCCCTATTTGAACTCTTAGATTCTCAACTGGTTGTCCAGTCAATTTGAGTGAAAATTCCGAGTTGAACGAAAGTCCCAAGGAAACCAAAATGCAGCTCAGCAAAAATTTTGAGAAGGAACTTCAGAGTATTACTGAATTTTGGTCACCTAAAATTGTTGGTCAGGTTAACGACCAGTACATTAAGGTCGCGAAGCTTAAAGGTGAACTGGCTTGGCACAAGCATGACCACGAGGACGAAATGTTTCATGTTGTCAAAGGGCATTTAGTGATTCAGTTTGAAGATGATGTAGTCGAACTTGAAGAAGGCGATTTCTGTGTGGTTCCCAAAGGGATGATGCACAATCCGGTCGCTGAGGACGAATGCTGGATTGTCCTAATTGAAACCGTAACAACTCAGCACACCGGAGATATCGAAACTCCGTTAACCAAGACAATTGAGCAACAGCTTGCCCAAATATAGCTGGAAATCGCAGAACAGCAAGCCTAGGCGGAGCTCAGTAGGGCCAGATGGTGGAGAGGTTGTGGAGCGATCGCCCCATCACCCAACCCCCGATCCCCAATTCTCAATCCCCTAAATAATTCCTTAAGTATTGTTACCAGCGAGTGATATGATCGATCGTGTTCCGCACTCGTAAAGCCAGTTCTCTGAGCTAAGTTCTAACCTGTGAACTCGCCAGAAAGATCCCTAGAAACCGCTCCTGATCAAGGAGACACCCCATCTGGTGGTTTGCCGCCAGATCCAAATTCCTCAATGCAGGAATACATCAAGCTTCAACAAGATTTGTTGAAAGTGATCCTCGTTCTCACTGGGATAATTTTTATCTCTGTATGGATTTTCTATTCCCTAAACATTGCTCTGAATTATCTGATCGGAGCGTGTACGGGTGTGGTTTACTTGAGGATGTTGGCTAAAAACGTTGAGCAGCTTGGCAGAGAGAAGCAGCGCCTGAGTAACACCCGGCTTGCCCTTCTGATTCTGCTGATTCTAGTGGCATCGCGCTGGGATCAGCTTCAAATCATGCCTATCTTTTTAGGATTTCTGACTTACAAAGCTGGGCTCATCATTTACGTCCTGCGAACATCGGTTGTGCCTGATCCAAACTAGGACAGGCGAGTCTGGTACTCCACAATTCTCTGGGGAAACCTTGCGAATGGAAATGCTGAATTCTCTAAGTGCCTTCACCTCTTTTCCCCTGGCTGAGCTAGAAGTTGGTCAGCATCTTTACTGGCATATCGGCAATCTCAAAGTACACGGGCAGGTATTTCTTACCTCCTGGTTTGTGATTGGCGTTCTGGTCATTGTTTCACTCCTCGCAACGCGAAATCTTCAACGAGTTCCATCAGGAACCCAGAACTTGATGGAATATGCGTTGGAATTTATTCGAGGGCTGGCAAAAGATCAGATTGGTGAAAAGGAGTATCGCCCTTGGGTTCCCTTTGTTGGCACGCTGTTTTTGTTTATCTTCGTCTCAAACTGGTCAGGCGCTCTGGTGCCCTGGAAACTGATTGAGCTACCCGAAGGTGAACTGGCTGCGCCGACAAGCGACATCAATACGACGATCGCCTTTGCGCTGCTAACTTCCCTGGCTTATTTCTATGCTGGGTTCAGTAAGAAAGGGTTGGGCTATTTCGGTAACTACGTGCAGCCTGTACCTTTCATGCTGCCCTTTAAAATCATTGAAGATTTTACCAAGCCTCTTTCCCTTAGTTTCCGTCTGTTTGGCAACATCCTGGCAGATGAACTAGTGGTTGGAGTGCTGGTTCTCCTCGTGCCTTTGTTTGTACCGCTGCCAGTAATGGCTTTGGGTCTCTTTACCAGTGCAATTCAGGCACTCATCTTTGCGACCCTGGCGGCAGCCTACATCGGAGAAGCGATGGAGGATCATCATGGTGAGGGTCATGAGGAACACTAGTCTCCTCAGTTGCTTGTAAGGCTCTGCTGTAGCGGTTGGGTTACCCAACGCTTAGCAACCTGCATCCAGCGTGAAATGCGCTGCTCGTTCGTTGACGCACATCTGTTTAATTTGTACTCAAGGTAAGGAAAACATCATGGATCCATTAATTGCCGCTGCTTCTGTTATAGCTGCTGCTCTGGCTGTTGGTCTGGCTGCGATCGGTCCTGGTATTGGTCAAGGTAATGCAGCCGGTCAAGCTGTAGAAGGTATTGCTCGTCAGCCCGAAGCAGAGGGCAAAATTCGCGGTACGCTGCTGCTCAGTTTGGCGTTCATGGAAGCGTTGACGATTTACGGTCTAGTCGTTGCTCTCGTACTGTTGTTTGCTAACCCCTTCTCCTAAGCTTGGGGCTCTGGGTAGAGGCACACGTCTCTACCCATTCGCTTTGCTTAGAGAAGCTTTTCTCAAAAGTAATTGGTAGACATGACAGCCAATTTGTTGTCTGACCCCCACTTGGAGTTTTAGGAAACTGGGGCACTGAATATGAGTTATTGGACGATTCTGCTTGCTGTCGAGGCTGCCGCTGAAGAGGGAGGAGGCGGACTGTTTGACATAGATGCAACCTTGCCGCTGATGGCGGTACAGTTCCTCATTCTGGTTGCCATTCTCAATGCCATTTTTTATAAGCCGCTTGGGCAGGCCATTGATGGACGTGACAGCTACATCCGTACTAACTTGACCGATGCTCGTGAGCGGCTGGCAAAGGCAGAGCATTTAGCGAAGCAATATGAGCAGGAGTTGGCAGAAACCCGCAGACAGTCTCAAGCGGTAATCGCAGCGGCTCAAGCGGATGCTCAAAAGATTGCTGCTACCAAGATCGCCGAAGCCCAGCAGGAAGCTCAGGCACAGCGTGAACAGGTGCAGCAGGAGCTAGACCAGCAAAAGCAAGCGGCGATGCAATCGCTTGAACAGCAGGTAGATGCACTTAGCCGCCAAATTTTAGAAAAGCTTTTAGGCTCATCGGCAGTGGGCTAGGTTCGGTGTAAGGTCGAGCAGATTAGAGAAGGAATCATGGGGACTTTGTTATTTTTAGCAGCCGAGGCTGGGGCGATCGCCAACGATTTCTCGGAAGCGGCCGAAGAAGGTGGATTCGGGTTAAATTTCAACATTCTGGATACCAACCTAATTAACCTGGCGATTATCCTGGGAGTGTTGTTTTACTTTGGTCGCGGATTTATAGGAAAGATCCTGTCAGAACGCCGCGAGAAAATTGAGACTGCCATTCGAGATGCAGAAAAGCGGAAGAAAGATGCAGCCTCAGCCCTAGCAGATCAGCAGCAAAAGCTAGCTCAAGCGCAGACTGAAGCAACCCGCATTCGTGCTGCTGCTGAAGAAAGCGCCAAGAAGGCAAAAGAAGCGGTCTTAGTCCAGACTGAGCAAGACATTCAGCGTATCAAAGCCGCTGCCGCGCAAGACCTCAACTCGCAGCAAGAGCGGATCATCGCTGAACTGCGTCAACGGGTCGTAGCACTGGCCTTGACACAGACTGAATCTCGTCTCAAGTCTGACTTGAATGAAAATACGCAGCAGCAGTTGATTGACCGCAGCATCGCTATGCTAGGAGGAGAGTCGTGAAAGATACGCTAGTGATGGGAGGAATCCTGGAGCCGTATGCCAAAGCACTCATGGCGGTAGCTCAATCAAATGACTTAACCGACCGCTTTGGTGAAGACGTTGCCTACTTGCTCAGTCTGCTAAACGAATCAGAAGAGTTACGCCAGTTTTTGTCTAGCCCACTAACCAAGCCAGAAGCCAAAAAAGGGGTGCTAGAACAGCTTGCCGGAGAGCAGGTTCATCCTTTTATGCTGAACTTCCTCAGAATTCTGGTCGATCGCGGTCGTGTTCTTTTCCTAGAGGGAATCTGTAAGCAATACCAGGTACTCCTGCGCGAACTGAAGCAAACCGTTTTGGCAGAAGTCATCTCGGCGGTAGATTTATCAGAAGCTCAGGAAGAGTCCGTTCGTCAAAAAGTTTTGACCTTGGTCGGCGCACAGCAGGTTGAGCTAGAAAAAAATATCGACCCTGATCTAATTGGCGGTGTCATCATTAAAGTTGGCTCCCAGGTGATTGATGCTAGCCTGCGCGGGCAATTAAGAAGAATTGGGCTTCGCTTGAGTAGCGCAACGTAAGCGCACAAACCGACTCCTTTCATCATCTTGTGTTTATCATCTTGTTAGAGAGAAGCAATCATGGTAGCGATTAGACCAGACGAAATTAGCAGCATTATTCGGCAGCAGATTGAACAGTATGACCAGGATGTCAAGGTTTCCAATGTAGGAACCGTCCTGCAAGTAGGCGACGGCATTGCCCGGATCTATGGTCTAGATCAGGCAATGGCGGGAGAACTGCTGGAGTTTGAAGACGGCACCGTTGGTATCGCCCTCAACCTGGAAGAAGACAACGTTGGCGCGGTTTTGATGGGTGACGGTCGCGGCATCCAGGAAGGCAGCTCTGTCAACTCAACCGGTAGAATTGCCGAAGTTCCAGTGGGCGATGCGATGATTGGCCGTGTGGTCGATGCATTGGCGCGTCCTCTTGATGGCAAAGGCGACATCAATACAGGTGAAACCCGCTTGATTGAGTCTCCCGCTCCCGGCATCATTGCCCGGAAGTCAGTGTATGAGCCTCTGCAAACAGGAATCACCGCAATCGACGCAATGATTCCCATCGGTCGGGGACAGCGAGAATTAATCATTGGTGACCGCCAGACCGGAAAAACTGCCGTTGCTGTAGACACCATCCTCAACCAGAAGGGTGAAGATGTAATCTGCGTCTACGTGGCGATCGGGCAAAAGGCATCCACTGTTGCTCAGGTGGTAGACACCTTGGCAGAGCGCGGTGCAATGGACTACACCATTGTCGTCGCTGCAAACGCCAACGACCCAGCTACCCTGCAATACCTGGCTCCCTACACCGGCGCAACCTTGGCTGAGTACTTCATGTACAAGGGCAAAGCGACATTGGTGGTTTACGATGACTTGTCAAAGCAGGCACAGGCTTACCGCCAGATGTCACTGCTGCTACGTCGTCCACCCGGACGTGAAGCTTACCCCGGCGACGTTTTCTACCTCCACTCTCGTTTGCTGGAGCGCGCGGCGAAGCTCAGCCCTGAATTGGGTGAAGGCAGCATGACTGCTCTGCCCATCGTAGAGACCCAAGCGGGTGACGTATCTGCCTACATTCCTACCAATGTAATTTCGATTACAGATGGTCAGATCTTCTTGTCTTCTGACCTGTTTAACTCTGGTCTACGTCCAGCGGTAAACGCGGGTATCTCCGTATCCCGTGTAGGTTCCGCGGCTCAGATCAAGGCGATGAAGCAGGTTGCCGGCAAGGTGAAGCTGGAATTGGCTCAGTTTGCTGAACTGGAAGCTTTCTCACAGTTTGCTTCTGACCTGGACAAGTCTACTCAGAACCAGCTTGCACGCGGTCAGCGTTTGCGCGAAATTCTAAAGCAGCCACAAAACTCACCGCTGCCCGTAGCTGAGCAAATCGCCATCATCTACGCAGGCATCAACGGCTACCTGGATGACCTACCCGTTGATAAGGTGACAGGCTTCACCGCTTCTCTGCGTGAGTACTTGAGAAACAGTAAGCCCCGTTTTGGCGAAATCGTCCGCTCCGAGAAGAAGCTGAGCGACGAAGCCGAAACCTTGCTGAAAGAGGCGATCGCTGAACAAAAGAAAACTTTCCTGGCAACGGCGTAGAGGAGAGGAGCTAGGGGCTAGCCCCTAGCTTCTAGCCCCTAGCCCCTACCCCCCCTTTCCTACCTATGGCAAACCTCAAAGCAATTCGCGATCGCATCAAGTCGGTCAAGAATACTCAAAAAATTACAGAAGCGATGCGACTGGTGGCGGCGGCTAAGGTGCGTCGTGCCCAGGAGCAGGTGATTGCAACCCGTCCTTTTGCCGATCGCTTGGCTCAGGTACTTTATGGCTTACAAATGCGCCTTCGGTTTGAAGATGCTGACCTGCCGCTGTTGCGGAAGCGGGATGTGCAAACCGTTGGTCTGCTAGTTGTATCGGGCGATCGCGGACTCTGCGGTGGCTACAACAGCAACGTGATTAAGCGAGCTGAAGCACGCATCAAAGAGCTACAGGCTGAAGGCGTTAACTACAAGCTGGTTCTCGTTGGTCGCAAAGCCAATCAGTACTTTCAGCGTCGGGAGCGCCCTATCAGCGCCTCCTTCTCTGGACTAGAACAGATTCCTACCTCATCCGAAGCTTCTCAAATCGCCGACGAACTGCTGTCTCTGTTTTTAGCAGAAGAAGTAGATCGAGTTGAACTGATTTACACCAAGTTTGTCTCCCTGGTTAGCTCTCGTCCCGTCGTTCAAACGCTGTTGCCACTCGACCCACAAGGGTTAGAGCCACAGGATGACGAAATTTTCAGGTTGACCAGTCGGGGCGGTGAATTCCAGGTTGAGCGACAACGAGTCGAAGCCGCAGCGCAAGCACCCTTGCCTCAAGACATGATTTTTGAGCAAGATCCTATCCAAATTTTGGATGCACTGTTGCCGCTGTATCTTAACAACCAGTTGTTGCGGGCCCTGCAAGAATCTGCAGCGAGTGAACTAGCTGCCCGAATGACGGCAATGAACAACGCCAGTGACAACGCTAAAGAGCTAATCAAAGGCTTGTCTCTGTCCTACAACAAAGCTCGTCAAGCCGCAATTACCCAGGAAATTCTGGAAGTTGTCGGCGGCGCGAACGCACTAGGTTAGTACTAATTAGCTCGACTAGAGTGAAAAAGCGGGGTGGGCGTTGTCCTACCCCACTTTTTGTTTTTAGTACATGACGAGCCCAAAGACAAGAAACCCCTGCCTATTAGGCAAGGAGTTTCTATTAACATGAGCATCATTTTTAGTTGTTGCAAGCCGTGTTTAACATTGTCTCACCGACTGAACCTAAAGGGACAATCGTAATCTCTCCAGGGATATCATAAGCACTAGTTTGAGTTCCATCTGCGTTGTATTCTCT
Source organism: Leptolyngbya sp. FACHB-671 (assembly GCF_014695745.1). Classification (NCBI taxonomy): domain Bacteria; kingdom Bacillati; phylum Cyanobacteriota; class Cyanophyceae; order Leptolyngbyales; family Leptolyngbyaceae; genus Leptolyngbya; species Leptolyngbya sp. FACHB-671. The sequence continues at coordinate 37,198 of NZ_JACJOV010000132.1, forward strand.
ACCAAGTTGAAATTGCATTGCCCCAGTAGCACAGTTTCCTCGCATCACATCAACTGTAAACCAAGATTGAGTTTGATCGTTAGCTGACTGAATGTACTCTACATGATCACCAGTTCGAGTAATGCTATTGAGATCAATGTAGTAGTTAATTCCATCTTCATTGGTATCTACATAAGCAAGATTCACCTCAGCCTGTGCGGGGGCTACAATCGTCAAGGCTGAAGCTACGACAGTTATTCCAACTACGGTAAGTCTCTTTAGCATTTTCAAGCTCCTTAAGTATTAGGTGACGCTTTAAATGTTCCCGTTGCGCTACTGAGGCTATCAGTAGTTCCTTTGCTGTTGCAGTATGAGAACCAGGTCAACGAGTAATGCTGCACCTTTACAGAGGACATTCGCTAAGCTTCAAACATCCTTAATTGGGACTCAATCGCGATGCAGCCCTCTGCAACGCAGTCCTTAAAAATTGATTTCACGCAGGACGACGGTATTCTACAGGTCTTTTCTCGCCTGCCTATTCTTTCCAGTCGGCAAGCAGCTTGGGAAAGAATTCACTTGGGGCATTATCAGCAGCCTGCTCATGAAACGCCGGAATATTGTCCCGCTCAACATACCATCAGTATTCACCTTGGCTCATCAGGGATAGAAGAGCAGTGGTGGGAAGGACGTTTTCGGCAAGAGCATTTTGTCTACGGCGATATCAGTATTTATCCTGCTGGCTGCCCTCAGAAACAGCGTTGGAGGAAGGATTTTGAGTTTCTTGAGCTGAATCTTGACCCTACTTTGTTTAGTCAGGCTGTTTATGAATCGATTAACCCCGATCGCCTTGAAATCCTGCCTTACCGCACTGCTCAAGACCCTTTGATTCAGCACATTGGATTAGCGCTGAGAACATCCTTAGAATCATCGATTGCTGTTGGAGGAGGGGGTGCCTTGCTTGAGGCAAACCGTCTTTATGTAGAGACAATGGTTAATGCGTTAGTTGTTCATTTGCTCAAGCATTACACAACCCAAAAAGCAGCAATTCAGTCCTATGCAGGCGGATTATCTTTATTCAACAGGACTTACGCAGCGGCACTAGGGATAGGGGGTGGTTAAGTTGAGCTATGCTCGCTACAGTTCCAGTATGAGTGCATCAAACAGCGATTGCGATGACATTTACTAAG